>JARIHB010000101.1 GCA_029288515.1 Candidatus Saccharimonadota bacterium
GTTCTTGATGGCTACGTCACCGGAGCGCGGCGAACCATCTACCGGGATACCGGCGTTACGAGCGTTGTCGTCCCACTGGTTAGCGTTACCGATACCACCCCAGTACGGCATATAGCGGCCGCTCTCATAGACTTTCCAAGCGGTATAACTGACGCATTCGCGGTTGAACATACCCCAGTAGTCAAGCATGCTATCCTGGCCGGAATTACACCATGGCGTCGGATAGGTGTCACCATGCGCCGTGTCACATGAACCGCCAATAACTACATTGGCCCCGGCAAACAGGCGGGCATTCTCGGCAGCCTGCTGCGAGCGCAGGCTGGCAATTTTGCTGGCATTGTCCTTTAGCTTGGCTGTGTAATCTGCTTGTTGAGATTGGTTGTAGGCCAGCATTTGATTCTGCTGATCCCGCGCAGCCGACTGGGCGGCCTGCTGGGTCTGCTGATCCTTTAGTAAGCCGTCAATCTGTCCTTTTTGCGTCTGGAGTTGCTTCTGCAGATCGCGGATAGTAGCTAGCGTATCCTGAATCTTGCTTTGCACCGCGCTGCGGTACTCTTCTTTATCTACAAAATCGCTCAGGTTGTCGCTGCTGGCCAGCATCTCGATAGTCGACGGCTGACCGTCAACGTACATCGATTTAATAGTAGTACCCAATAATTGTTTTTGCTCTGCCAGCTTCTGCTGGTTGGCGTTTATTTGTACCTGCAGCTTAGCCTGTTGCTCCAGGTTGGCATTGATAGCCGCTTGCAGGCTGTCAATCTGCGCTTGCAGTTTATTAATCGCATCCTGGTAGCTGCTTGCCTGGTCCTGTAAGCCGGAAAGCGTATCGCGTGCAGAAGTGCTGTCCTGCTGGATCTGCCTGATCTGGTCGTCGAAATGGTCGGCATGCGCCGGAATGTAGACCGCGCCCACCGCAAACAACGCCGCCGCCACTACCATCGGTGCGATAGCGAACTTTTTTAAACGTATGGCGTGTATTTTAGTGTGTACGATTTTTTGTTTCATGCCTATACCCTTAGACAAGCGTGATTGAATTATACCACCATCCCTCTCATGGTTCAATGCATACCCCCTTTGCAAGGTGTTAGCGTTTATGACTACAGTTGCTTATTTGCTGGTTTTAAATTTGAGATACCGCCGGGTTGCTACGGTCGATGAAGCGGCTCCGATTAGTATACCAAGCAGCAGTTGCATTAGCAAAAGTTGTAATAAATGTCCATTAAAATACGTACTAGCATAATTGATGTCCAACAATCCCAGACTGGACGCCTGCAGCGCCGAGCTGGAAGCCACAAACAAACCATGAATCAGCAGCACCGATGCAATAGCCGACACAATGCCGTAAATAATGCTCTCCACCACAA
>JARIHB010000078.1 GCA_029288515.1 Candidatus Saccharimonadota bacterium
CGTGGGCTCGGAGATGTGTATAAGAGACAGACATTGAATCGCACGCCGACGCCTATCTGGTAAAGGCGGAGATTACCCCTCGTGAGCTAGTTGAATTCTTAAGTACAGTCAAATAAACGGCGCCGTTACAGCATTACACCATCAAGTACTTTGCCGCTCAGCACATGATTACGTAATACCCGAATAATGTTCATTGGAGCATTCAGCCGGTACATGCGTTCGCTCAGATTTATCTCACTGCCGTCTTCTACGAGCTTCGTGTTTAACACGCATTCTGGGCCGGCCGTGCTTGGGTATATCCATATCGTATCGTAAAGCGTCATGGCGCCGGCGCGCCTGTCGGCGGGCAGCTCATGATTGCGCGCGGCAAGCGCTGGCGTCAGGTCGTGGTTACGGCTGTGCGTCGTGCGGTTCACGGCAATATAATATTCCGGCGTGTCGGCGTTCTTAGGGGCGGTTTTGACCTGGACGACGTCAGTCACAATCGTAGTAAGATCGCCGTTCTCGGCTTGCATAACCCGCCGAACCTCGGACTTGGCGGCCATAATGTCTTCAACCGACATTACTGCAGTGCGGTACGTGCCGGTTACCTGCTGCAACAAACGATTTGCCTGCCAGGCTTCACCCGAGCTTAACGGATCACGCTTGACCGCCTCCTGGCAAATGATGCCGGCGAGCGCGTCATATGGCATGGTTACCGGTTTGGCTTCTTTAATAACGTCAATAATATATGCTGCTTCGTCCGTGCTTATTGGCAGCAACACGTGTTTCCCGCCAGCCGCCGGTACCTCACGGCACAGCATTCCGTGCGGCCCAACACTTGCATACCGCGCACCTGTTTCTTCGCCGTCTACTGCGTTAAATTGTATATTCAGCCGATCATGCGTCAACCGCATTTGCGCCAAACCGTATTCACTTTCATGTTCAAGATACACTGGCATCGTTACCGGACGCTGAGCAGTGTCATCCAGACGTGGGAGCTCATCATATTCCATGTCCTGAAACAGTTTGTAACGCTCCATCACGCCCGACGTGCCGCTGACTGCCTCCTGGAAGCGGACGCTTGTAGCGGCAATATAATCAATAGGCGGATTGTCGGAGAACATTGGTTCCAGACCGACAAACCGCCTGACGCCAAAGGGCGTTCTGTGGCGCTCATAGGCATGGGCGCCCAGCCGATCATGAGGCGGCGGCAAAGCCCCAGGGGGCAAAAAGAGCTGCTGCGTCTCTTCACCTGGCAAGTAATGGCGGGCCTCATAATTCGGTCTGGACACGTCATCAAGCGGGCCCGTTACTGGCGGCAATTGAAAATCGCCGAACTCACTGCCGTAACCGTAGGGGGGCGGAAATCTATCATCGTTGTCACTGGGGTTCTCTATAGCCATATAACAGATTATACGGTGACGCCACATTTCCGTCTAAGATCTTTATCACATTCATTCTGCGAAAATTACGGTAGTACAATAGATATTACATGCACGAGACAACCGATAATTCAGACGGTGTGAGCATTCACGCCGGTTTTCCTAACCCGGCCGCGGACCGCAGTCTGCAGACGCTTGACTTCAACAAGCTGCTGATTAGCCACGGGGCAAGTACCTACACCTTCCGGATTCGGGGCAACGAGTGGGAGCACGTTGGTATATTTGACAATGACATCGCCATCGTGGATAGAGCTCTGGACCCTCGCAAAAACGACGTTACGATATGGTGGAACGAACACCGGGGAGAATTTGCTATCGGCCACCACGGTCGCATGCCGAACAACGCTAGTTGCTGGGGCGTTGTAACTTTTACAATACATAAATTTCATACTGTTTCGGCCGGCAGAGCAGGACAACACTATGGCACATAAACCTTTGTTCGCGCTTATCGACTGCAACAACTTTTTTGTGAGTTGCGAGCGGCTGTTCCGGCCAGACCTGCAGGAACGCCCGGTGGTCGTACTCAGCAGCAACGACGGCTGTGCCGTATCGCGCAGCAACGAGGCAAAGGCGCTGGGCATACCCATGGGTGCGCCGGCGTTTAAATACCGGCAGCTGTTCGCACAGCATCGCGTAACTACGTTTTCGGCAAATTTTGAATTATATGGCGATATCTCCCGGCGCATTGTTTCGCTACTAACTACCGTCACGCCGCGCATTGAAGTGTATTCAGTCGATGAATCGTTTTTAGACCTGTCGGAGTTACCTATCAACGACTATGCCGCCTGGGGCAGGGCGGTGCGGGCCATCATACTCAAACACATCGGCGTGCCCGTAAGCATCGGCATTGCTACCAGCAAAACACTTGCCAAACTGGCCAGCGAGATTGCCAAACGCGACGAGAACCATCAGGGCGCCTACAGTTTTATACATATCCCACCCGCCGAGCGCGACGCGCAGTTGGAGAGCGTACCCGTTAATGACATTTGGGGCGTTGGCCGGCGGCTGGCGCCCAAGCTACGTGCCGACGGCATTGGCAGCGCCCTGGGTATGGCCCGCATGCGTCCGCAGCGCGCCCAGCAGCTTATAGGCATTCACGGCCGCCAAATGGTCGCCGAACTGAATGGCGTCTGCTGCCACCCCTTAGCCCGCGACCACGACAGCGCCAAAAGCATCATGCGTGGCCGCACCTTCGGCGAAGATACTGCCAAGCAGCATGTACTGGAATCGGCCATTGCCACGCTGGGCGCTCAGGCAGCGTTCGCGCTGCGCCGCCAAGGGCTGCTGGCACGGCGCATCGGTTTCTTTGCCAACACCAACCGCCATAAACCCGGCTACCGTAGCTGGTCATACGAAGAAACATTGCTGCAGCCCACCGCCGACAGCGGAGATATTATTACCCGGCTGGTTAAAAAACTGGACGAAGTCTTTATACCGTCGCAGCAATATCATCGCCTGGGTGTGTATTTGTACGATCTGGTGGGGGCAGAGGTCCTGCAAACGGATTTGTTGGGGTATATTGACGGCCATGCGCACGATAAAGCACAAGCCCGTATGCAGGCGCTGGATGCCATTAATAGTAAACACGGCAAGGGCAAGCTGTACTACGCTGCCGCAGATCTCAGCAGCAAATGGCAGCCCAAGCATCACATTCGCAGTCCGCGCTACGTATCTAACTGGGACGAACTGCCCGTTGCCCGCATCGCCTAGTATGAGCACCGCCCCACTGCATGTTTCAGGAGACCGCTCACGCGCGGGACGACGACTTTTGAGCCTGTAGTCTCAAAAGCTCGCCGTTCCGGCTGCGCTTTCCGTTTTAGTCTCCTGAAACATGCAGTGGGGCGGTGTCGTATAATGGGCGACATGAACCCCGATGCCTATCAGTTTCATATGGTGCCGAACACGGCAGCTAACCAGTTTAAAGGGCAGTTGTTGGCATCCGACCAAGTGTCAGCTCAAGACGTGGCGCTGGTGTGGCGTGAGCTGCAGCGCGTGCTGGTAGCTGGCGTACCCGGAACAGTAGTGGAGTTTGGATGCTATGTGGGCACTACCAGTTTATTTATGCGCCGGCTGCTTAACGAGCTGCACGAATCAGAGCGCCGGGAATTTCACGTATACGATTCATTCGCCGGCCTGCCAGATAAACAACCGCAGGATACCAGCGCAGCCGGCGTTGATTTTCAGGCCGGCAAATTATCCGTCAGCAAAAAAGAATTCGTGCACCAGTTTAAGGCCGCCAATCTCCAACCCCCCGTCGTACACAAAGGCTGGTTTGAGGATCTTACCGCCAGCGATGTGCCGTCGCCCATCGCCTTCGCTTTCTTGGATGGCGACTTTTACGAATCGATACACACCTCGCTGCAGCTGGTATGGCCGCGTCTGAGTCCCGGCGCCACCGTGCTCATCGA
>JARIHB010000166.1 GCA_029288515.1 Candidatus Saccharimonadota bacterium
CTGTGGCACATGCTGATAGTTGTGCTAGCTGTGGCATTGGCAGTAGCGGTGCGGCCGATTGCCGAGGAGCTGCTTCGCCAAAGCGAAGCCCTCGCCTTGGCGAACGCGCCAACGCTTAAAACTATCGGGAGCGTAAGTAAACTAGTGTTGGCCTGGGCGGCGGCAGGTCACTGTGGCGTTATTATGCTGCGGCTATATGTGCTGCGGGCACGACTGTGGTAGCATGTATATGATGATTATTATATAAATATTTTTACTATGGATAGTTACGAATTTTCTAGTGAAGACTACGACAAAGCCGAAGATCATTCTGTGCTTCGGCTGCCCAACGGCGAACAGGTGCATTTTCAGGCTTTCATGGACAGAGCCCAGATGGCGGGCGAAACCGTGCTGCACGCCAGTGCGTTCCAACCCGGTGATATGGTGATCTTTAAGCCGGATGAAGCTGACCCGTTGGCCTCACCGACCGATTTTGTAGTAATGACGGTCGATCATACGCACTGGGAGTCATTGGGCCTGAACGATGCGCCGAGCGTGCATTCTATATGCAGCCTGCAGGGCACAGCTGTGCCGGAAGAGTTTACTGACCAGCCTATGCATTTTGTCGGAAGCGCTGTTGGGCTCAGCAATGCTGAGCTCGGAGGCCAAGTGGCGACTCATATGGAGCCACGATTTACGACCGTTGACGGGAGGCAAGTGCTCGGCTTTAGCAACTATAGATATGCAGAAACCTTCCGTCTGGACGAAGACGGCCTCCAATCACTCGGGCCTAACGAGCTGGAGGCTACGATACGAAACGAGTCAACGCGACATACCAACCACCTGGAACGCGTGCGAAGCCTGGCAGGTCTTTTTGGCTATGACATCACTGCAGAAGACCAGCCAGATGTGATGGTTGCCCTGGACCGAGGTCAATATATGGTAGAGTACCGAGGAGGGCGCAGCGCCAACCATTTAACAGTGCTCGACCCGCAAACCGGGCTTTGGATGCAGGCACTATACTACGGCAGCGACAAGCAAATATTACAAGTGTCGGTAGCTGATCTGCGCGAACGCCGTCTGTCGTCGGTCTTTGCCGACGAGGATTACGGTATCAGTACCGCCTATCAGATACGGGATGTCAACCCGGGTATCACCACCTATACTACAGCGCCGCGCTACGGACTGGATATGATTTGCTACCGGCCCTCTGCAGAGGTGTCAAGGTATCAGCTCGGTATACCGCCAGCCAGCGAGCATGTTCCATATACAATCCCAAGCCCTGACCTGTTAATCTCACCCGACGGCACGCTGCGCATCGGCAGCACTCTATCATATGACACAATGTGCGAAAATCACCCCGGTCTGGCCGAACAAGTGACCAGCCGTATCAGCGTCACACCAAACCCCGACGGCCCGCCAACATTGCACATCGGCGATAAGACCGTGGAACTGCCTGACCCGATCCCTCTCCTTGAGCACTACACACGGGTGCTACATTAATTAGTCCACTGTCTTTCTTCTACGTTACGCGCTACCGACAGCATTAGATAGGCATACTTACTAGTCTTAGCATCCTAAACTTGCTCGATCAGCTCCAGCCGGCGCACAATTGATCTGGGGGATAGGATTGTACCGGGGGAGGTGACGGCATTAGCGCCGATTTTACTGTCATCGCCAATGCAGGCGCCAAATTTCGTTATGCCAGTTTTTATCACCTTACCGTCCCACATTACAGAGATTATTTTATCGTGGCGTTCGTTGTAATGATTAGCAGTAACTGAACCGGCCTCAAAATTGACCCGGCTGCCGATAATCGAGTCGCCCACAAAGTTAAAGTGGGCCAGTGCTGTGCTTGCGCCGATAAGGCTATGCTTTACTTCGCAGCCAGGGCCAATAGAGGAACCGCGGCCAACGTACACGCCGCCGCGCAGTAAGCTATGGAGGCCTACAAAGGAATCTGCTGCAATGATAGCTGGCGCAAGAATTGTGGCAGCGGGATCTACTCGGGCAGCCGTATGGATGGCGACTCCATCTTTTATGATATATTCCCCACTCAGATGGGACACTGCATCACGAATCAGATTTTCTATACGTTCAATTGCTTGCCACGGATATGGGCACGCGCTCAGCTCCGGGAATTGCTCTATTATATCAGTACAGAAAAGTGTAAGCGTCACGCTTTCGCAGCAAGCAGAGGCCAGAAGGTTTGTTGGCCATGTGCATCCAAATTAAAGTGGTCGGTTATGTCGCGACGGAAGTCCTCTCGGTCGAAGGCGCGCAGCTTGTCATTGTGCAGTAGGAACTCCTCGAGCTCCAGATATATGCGTAGCAACTCTTGCTCGTCCCGAGCACTTAAAGCAGTAGCCCCTTCGGTCTGTTGTGCGCGCGCCGTAATGATGCGCATCTTGTCCAGAATAGGGTCTATTTCGGACACATCTGCGACCGAGCTGGCGAGATATACGATAATGTCGGGTGAAGTAACTGAGCTTGTTTGGCGCCCAAAAAGACGTGCCACCCACGATCTTTTATAACCAATACCGATGGCATTGAACTGATAGGCAGCGCACAACAAACCAATGTCGGCCAATATAGCCGGAATGATATACATGCGGCTGGCAAAGTACCAGTTGTGGTAGCCCACAATCTCTAGGACGGCCGTGTTGAGTACCGCAGCGAATTGCAAGCCAATGCCAATAGTGAGCCAGGTGAAAACCCTCTGGTAACTACTGCCTGTTTTGGCCCTCATCTGGCTAACAAGGTACAGCGCCGCGCCGTAAAAAAGCAACGGCAACGTAGGAACAAGTTCAAACGCATCATAGCCTGCTTCATCGGCGCCCTGGTCGGTACCGACCGGTGCGTGGGGGAGCAGTGCATGAAGAGCCCAGGCCGCAAGTGACAGGCCAAGAACAACCCATACACGCGCCCATACACTTTTAAATCCCAGTGTTTTATAAAACTTGCGCGCACCCAGGAACATAAGGATCGAGCCCAAAAAGTAATTCATATAGGTTAAGAATGTTAGTGTCGGGTCCTGCCATAAGTTGTGATACTCGATGTAAGGGAACAGTAAGGCTACAAGCCCGACAGCCAGCTGTGAAAATGCGATAAGGCGGTAAGCCGGCTTCAGCTCCGGCTTAAAGTTGCGCACCGCCCGGAAGAACAAAAAAGCACCGCTGAGAGCAATGGCGGCATCAAACAGCGATAAAGGCGCTCCAAGCGGAGAATAGAGCGTGGTGCTGGCTAGCTTATCCGGGCGAGGCACCACAAACCACACCAGCCCCGCAATTACCGACAAGCTTACCAATACGACTGTAATTATACGGAGCTTAACGATAGTCGGAGCTGCTGTTTTCATGGTAATTGCTTATGATTATAAACGAAGGTTTCCAAAGTTCCTACTATTATTTAAGGACGTAATTGGATGCAGGGAATAGTGCAGTTAACGCCGGGCCGTCCAGGCAAATGTAGCTGTAGTGGCACCCGGGTCGACATCAACATTAATTGTAAACTGGGTAGCACCCGCGCCTGAAATCCAAAACTTCGTTGCCGATCCAAGACTGTTGGTCGGGGTGACAGAAATATTGCCGAGTGCCGGCGTAACAGATAAGTTGTGAGTGACAGCTATACTCGTGGCGCCATTCAAGACGGTTGCAGTTCCACTGGACTCGGTGGTGTACCCGACATTGTTACGGATAATAGTAGTTGCAGCGCCGCTGCTTTCCAGCAAGGCGACCGTTGCGGCTGCATTCGTTACCAATGTGTTGGATGTAATGATATTATCGCCGCTCCCGCCAGTGCTTTCTTCACGGATAAGGCTACGGGTTTTGTTGGCATTTACTGCCGTTTCGAGCACGTTTCCCGTTATAACGTTATAGTGGGTATTAAATTCCAGATGAACGCCCGACGCTGCCGCGCTGCCATTGTCGCCGGGGCTGGTAAACATATTACCTACGATCATACAGCGCGTGCCGGCAATAAAAACGCTGTCACCCGCAATACCGTCGAAGGTGCAGGCTACAATCTTGGTGTCCTTGGCATTCTGTACACGTACTCCGATGCAGTTATGCAGCCCGGCTACAAAATTAGCGCCGGTGATATGTTGCAGCCCCGCCTGATCGTAGAACATGATAGGATTACTGCCTATAGGGTTGCTACTGCCGCCCAAATATTCAAAGTCGCTGCTTATAAACCAGTTTTCGTCACTGGAAGTTGTCCAGACACCGCCGCCAAAGCCGGCGCTCAAGCCGCCTTGATCAAACAGGCACTGCATAACCCGGTTGTGGTGACCAAAGGCGCCACCCGGCATAGGGCCCAATTTGAGTCCCCAGTCATAGCAGCTTGTGAAGTGCAGCCGCTCGAAGCTGCACTGAACAGCTCCATCAGCCTTGATGCCGCCGCCAGCTGACTCGTTGGCACTGTTGCCGTCAATAGTGAAATCACATAGGTGTGCGCCAACAATAGCTACGCCGTTCTGGCCACTGTTAAAGGTGATTACATAATCATTAAGGCTAGCCGTAGCTTTTAAGGTGGTCGCTTCGCGGCCGGCGCCGATGACAGTTACGGCGCTGTTGACGGTTAGCGTAGTGCCGATAATAGCAGTCCCAGGCGGCAGCATAAGAGGTTTTTTGGCTGCTATAGCCGCATCAATAGCAGCCTGCAATGCAGTAGCGTCGTCAGTACTGCCGTCAAACTGAACGCCATAATCCGTGGCCTGCAGATATGTGCCAGCGGTCCGGAGTTTGAGCGTGCCGTCAGCATTATGCTCAACACCTAAAAACTCATTCAGCACTTGGCCCCAGACACCGCCATCGCTGCCAGGAACAGGTAATCTTGCCATATTTGTTACAACCCTTTACAGCCTCTATTTTAGCATAAGCCGCATGTTTTTACGGCAGCAAAGCTGTCTTAATGAGACGTTAACGCTGGACGAAAAAACCAGGTTCGCTTGGATCCATCAGGAATCCTTCACCGAGGTCGGGCAAACCATCGCGGAGCATGGCGGCAATAGCCAAACAACCTATTGGCTCCTGGGGGTACAGCGGGTGCCGTAAACGCTCCTCGATAGCAGTTTTTGCCTGAACGAGTATGTCACGCGCCGGAGCGGCATAATCACCAGGCATGCTCTCAATAAGCTCACTGGCATACCGTTCAAGGAACAGCGGGGTTATGTCCTCGTACGGCAGCTCTGTAACGAATTTCAGAAGATCGCTATCACTTAGGCGTGGATTAAAGTGTCTATACCGCGCGTTGTCATCGTCGCTTGGGCTTTTACCCTCCGGAGTAATCACTCCACTTTCGTGTTTCACCAACGATTGAGCCATCCCTAACCGGACGGCCGCGTTTAAGGAGTCGGGCTCCTCATAATCATCGGGAATATCCACTGCCACTGTCGTTTCTTCGTCTGCCGTAGCAAATAAACCTTGAGGTGCCAGACGCATGAAATGCCGACGCTGTAATTGCGTAGAAGCAGGTCCGGTAAAGCCAACGCGAATAGCTCGTTCATCGTCAAGTTCGTTCACACCCAATTCTTTGACGTGTACTTGGGTTTCGGCGGTAGCCAGTATTGTGTTTCCGTCGCTTGGCTCTCTCCCGTACAGCACCTCGCCTTCTTCCGAAGCTATGCCCTCTAGTTGCCTATAAAAGGTGAAGCCGAATCCCAGCAGAAGTCCACGGTGCGTGCCGATTACTCCCCGAGTGGCATCTACAAATGACCGGCTGTAGACCGGCGCGTCAGGCTCAAGGGGTAGTCGTACGCTGTAAAGTGCTGCTTCACCCTGGCCGTGATTGCCTGCCGGCCACAGACCGACTAGATCGGCGAAAGCAGTCATCGGGCTAAACTCCACGCGGCGTACCAGCTGCCCTGTCTCGTCGACATGCATCGAGTTGCGCATACGCATATCCGGTGCCAGCAGGCCAGATTGAAGAGTAACAATCGTACCGTCCCCGGAGGCAAGGCATCCCAGGTTAAGGGTATCGTGCTCTTCTGCCCGTTCGTACGCGAGGAATTCAGCTAACTGGTAATCGCTCATACGAGTTATTGCTTCTTGTGCAAGAGGATGGGGGGTTTCGGCGGGTAGTGGCATGTAGCGATCATACGCTATGCAAGGCCGCATATCCAAAGCAGCCGTACACATACTACGGCTTGGGCCGCTTAGGTGGACGCCTGCCGTAGGCTAGGCTTGCTCTACATGTATCAAGCTGCCGTCTGGGTCGGTAAAATTAAACCACTTTGTGCCTGAGCCCGGGCCATGCAAGTCGTCTTGAATGTCACTAACTTTAACACCTTTGTCGCCAAGCTCTTTGTGTGACGCCTGGAGGTCCGAAGCCGCGAAGTATAGTGTTGCAGTGCCTGGCTTCATATGCGCATGGTGGGTGGTAAGCGTAACAGTGACGCCTCCCTCCGGGAGGGAGAGGGATACCCACCAATTATCATCATCTTGACGATAATCCGCCGTGACCTCCAGGCCGAGCTTGTCAGCATAGAACGACTTGGCCTGTGGCATATCACTAACGGCCATTTGAAGCATCATGAATTTGTTGATTGTTGGCATAAGCACCCCTCCTATTGCGAATAGTATAATATAATCGTATAATCAAGTTACTTGAAATTAGAGATAATGTCAACGATTTGTCATGCATTCTAGGGAAGATTTGGAAAAAGAGGTAATGGTAGCTGCCCGGGATCAGGGTATTGGCTCTGTCTTATTCCGCAATGCTTTGGGCCGAAAGCTTGGCGTGAATGTTACCGATAATGAATGCCTCAGTTTTTTAACCATACAAGGAGTGGCGACCCCATCGGAACTTGCACATTACACCGGTCTTACTACCGGCTCCACTACGGCGATGTTGGACAGGCTAGAGAAGGCCGGATTTATTATGCGCAAACCTAATCCAAAGGACAGGCGCGGCGTACTGATTGAGGTCAACAAAAAATGGATGGCGGCCGCCGGACCGCTGGTTGCCGGCATTCAAAGTGCGCACAGAGAATTACTTGGCAGCTACTCGGATAAGGAGCTGATAGTGATAGCCGATTTTTTGAAACGCTTCACTTATAATGTCCACGAACACACAAAGAAGATAGAAGAAGATACTCCGTCGACGCTTAGCCGCTAGCCGCTGACAAACTTCAGCTGGCGCCCGGTTTATGCCTCGCCTGGCGGCACAATCCGAAGCCACTCCTCTGGAACCAGCTCTGCAGCCTTCTTAACCGCCTCAGGGAGAATATGGTGCGAGACATCACCCAACAAGCCTCCGGCTTTCAAAGCCGGGCATTTCAGACGTTCGATGTGCAGAACAGCTGCTGACGGCAGATGTAGTTCGCCTTGGGCAGTCAAAATTATTTTAGATATATCCGGCGGGTCCGGTGGCGGGGGCGGCATAGACAGACGCCCCGCATCAAACTCCGGCGTCCGGCCGGTGTATGGGCCAAGGCGCTCGCTGTGGAACTCGTCTGCCCGGAAGTTAGCCAAGCCGGTGAATGCCCGTGACTGGCTTGCCTCGGCAATAGCTTCCGGGTCAATCGGCTGGGCAAGCAGTTCTGGTGTCAGTTCTTGGTCAGTCTCTACGCCCGTTAGCAGCAACATATAGACGCGGGAAGCGCCAGCCAGCGAGTTCTCGGCAATGTTGTGAGCGGCAGCACTGTCCGAGCTGCTAATGCCTGCTATTGCTATGTCCTCCGGGAGGGGCGGTACGGGCAAGCCGCTCTTTATGGCTTCTTCGGTGCGGCGTTGGAGCGTGGCGTAGCTAAGCGCATCGGTGAGATAGCGTTGATACGGCGGCAAGCTACCGGCTGCGGCCTGCGCCAGCGGTTCAAACGGCTCACCCATAACGTCCGAATCGAGATCACCGATGAGCGGCCGGAACGGCTCATCGGCAGGTATTTCCGCGCCCCGTCGTTGCATAGCGCCCCGCAACATACTCATCGCTACGTGGTCGGTAATTACGCCGCGCACTTCCTCATGCTGCAGCGGTCCGGCCATGCGCGTCATAATCTCGCCCAGCCCGTAATAGTAGCTGGCCTCACGTTCGGCATCCGGTACGGCTAAGGCCGCATGGAACAGTTCGGCGGAGCTCGATTCAGCCAGCGGATCGGTACGACCCAAATCAGTCGGCACCAAAGCCCGAGCCCGCTCTATGAGCTCTGGCCATTCGGGCGGTATTTCGCGGGTGTGACGAGGAGGAGTTATGCCTTCCATATCGGATAATTATTACCACGCACCAGTTGCTTTTACAAATAAGTTTTATTGTTTCAGGGCCGGTTTGTCTGCCTTGGCAGTACGTACCGCGGAAGTTCTGCGGTGTAAAGCGCTGTGGATAATATAAAATGTTCGCATATTTAATGCGATTTTAATAAATAAGGAGGAGAATAGTAGGTACAAAGGGGTGGTAATTAAAAGGAGGGTAGTCTTGAAATATAGATTTACACATAAACTAGTAATGGCCTTGAGTGGCTTTATCGTTGGAATTGGCATTTTGATGGCAGCCACCGGTACGGGCCATGCAGCGAGTTCGGTAAATAGCCACGTCGAATTATATGGTGGCACAACGCTAACATCGGATAGTGGTCAGTTTAGCCTCGCTGTGCAGGGTGACGGCAATGTAGTGGCTTATTTTGGCAACCGGCCGTACTGGGCGCTTGGCACATCTTCGCAAGGAGCGCGGCTGGCCGTTCAGGGTGATGGTAATCTAGTACTTTACACGAGCAGCTACAGTGTACTCTGGGCTTCAGGCACGTATGATCCTGCTGGCGCTCAGCTGCGCATACAAAATGATGGAAACGTGGTGCTTGTCGGCAACTCGCGCGGTCTCTTATGGGCGAGCAACAAGGCACCGACCCGTCTGTATAGTGGTCAAAAACTAGTTGGCGATAATTGGTGGACCATCTATTCTCCAAATTACCGCTACCGAATGGTTATGCAGCCCGACGGTAATGTTGTTGCATACGATGGCGGAACGGCAATCTGGTCCAAGCATGGAGCGCAGCAGCACTCCACGTTGGAGATGCAAACCGATGCTAATTTAGTGCTCTATAACGGCAGTCATACTGCTTTATGGGCCACAAACAAGTTTGGCCCTAACGGTAGCTACCTGGAGGGTCAGAATGATGGTAACTTCGTGGTGTATTCGCCAAATGGAGTTGCCTTATGGAGCACTCGCGGCGACACCACGCCAGATGTTGGTGGTGTAAGTAATGGCCTTATTACTGGTAGCGACCGTGATTTGGCGCAAAAGATTTTAGGTTCAGGCAAAGTTACAGGTGATTCGCGTTACATCGGGCAGATCCAGGCCTATGCAAATGGTAACTACGGCTGCCACATTAACCCAACTATTCTATCGGTCATTTACACCATCGTAGCGCCTGCTTCGAACGGCGGATTGAATCACTCCATCTACATTAGCTCTTTGAACCGATACTGCACAGGCGTGATCACAAGCTCCGGTACGAGCAGTTATCACTATACGAGTGGCGGCGGGCACGCAGTTGATATCGCTATAGTTGATGGTGTTTCCTCGACTGGTTACACTGATAATGATCTGGCGTTGCTGCGGCAAATTATTCCTCGCCTGCCAAGTGGATCGGGCTTGGGGCAGTCAGATTGCCGTCAGAAGAGGTACAATCAGACGAGAGACTCAAAGTATATTTTGAGCCTACCTGCTGGTATAACGCAGTTCTCTGATACGTGTAATCATAACCACATTCAGGTTCCAATAAGGTAAACCTACGTACGATGCAGTAAAACTAAGCCGGTACTATGCCGGCTTAGTTTTTATAGTGGATGTACTGCCTGGACTGATCGTAGGTAAAACAAAAGACACTCAAAACAGAGTGTCTTCATATCTGTTATCAAAACTGGCTGGGGGTAAGGGATTCGAACCCCTGAATGCCAGGACCAAAACCTGGTGCCTTACCACTTGGCGAACCCCCAATGGTTGTTGTACCGGTGTTATTCTACCGTAAATATGCGTCATTGACAATGTGCAGCCTTCAGCATGGATCGGCCACGCTGAAGGCTGCAGCTATTGTTAGCCGGACGTCTTGCGCTTAAACAGCCAGGTAGCCACCGGTATGGAAACGGCAAGCATGCCCAGGCACCATATCACTGCCATCCACCCGTGATTGCCGATAGGCGTGCCTAGTATTAAGGCGCGCATTGCTTCGATAACGTGTGTAATGGGCTGATTTTCGGCAAAGGCCCGCAGTACCGGGGTCATGCTTTCGCCGGGTACGAAGGCGGTGCTGGCAAAGGTGAGCGGGAACACGATAACGAAGGTTAACCACTGCACGCCCTCCACACTCTTTGCCACCACGCCCACAATGGCGGACAGCCATGAGAAGGCCAGGGTAAACAGCAAAATAATGCCGATAATGCCCAGCCAGTCGGTAAAGCTGGCACTCGTGCGGAAACCGATTGCCAGGCCGGTCACAATCATTACCAGCGTCGACAAACTGTTACGGAACAGGTCCGAGATGGTGTGGCCGTTCAATACGGCCAAGTTAGACATGGGCAGCGACCGAAAGCGGTCAACGATGCCTTTTTGCATATCATTACAGATGGCAATCGCAGTGGTCGTTGAACCGAAGGCCAGCGTCTGCACAATAATGCCGGCCATCAGGAATTCCTTATAATCTACGCCATCCGGCAGAGCAAGACCGATTGCACCGCCGAAGACCGACGTAAACAGCAGGTAAAACATGATCGGCTGGAAGAACGTACCCAGCAGCTGGTCGCGGTTGCGGATAATGTGCAGGCTGCTGCGCTTGATCATCAGCAACGAGTCCACCATGGCTTGCACCGGGCGGGAGTGTTTTTCGAATACTAATTCCTGAGCCATTACACATCCTCCTCGTCGGTGGTTTGTTGTTTTTGTTTGCCAGTTAATGACAGGAATACGTCGTCCAGCGTCGGCTTATGCACCGCCATAGACTGTACGCTCACATGGCTGCGCGCTAAGGCGTCGAGGGCGCTTGTAACATCGGTGTTGATGTCTTGAATGGTGACACTGGCAGTGAATTCTTTGGTGTTAGTGTCGGCAACCCGTTTGCCGAGCGCCTGTACGGCAGATTCCAGGGCTTTGCTGTTGGCAAACGTTAGCTCCAGACGGTCTTTGCCGACTTTACTCTTCAGCTCGTTGGCCGTACCTTCAGCGATTACCTTACCGCCATCGATAACGACTATTTTATCGGCCAGTTGGTCAGCTTCTTCAAGGTACTGGGTAGTAAGCAGAATGGTCGTGCCGCTTTCCATCAGTTTCTTGATAATCGCCCACATGGCCAGGCGAGAGCGCGGGTCCAAGCCGGTGGTCGGTTCGTCCAGAAAGATAACCGGCGGCGTAGCAATGAGACTCACCGCCAGGTCCAGGCGGCGGCGCATACCGCCCGAATATGTTTTTGCCGGACGGTCGGCAGCTTCAACCAAGCTGAAATCCTCAAGCAGTTCCTGGGCGCGAGCTTTGGCGCTCTGGGCGGTCAGGCGATACAGCCGGCCCATCATTACCAAGTTCTCGCGGCCGGTCAATAGCTCGTCTACGGCGGCACTTTGGCCGGTGAGGCCGATCACGCCGCGCACTTTATCGGCCTCGCGAGTAACGTCGTAACCTTCAACTGTCACGGAACCGCCGTCGTAATGCAAGAGCGTGCTTAGGATACGCACGGTCGTGGTCTTACCCGCGCCGTTCGGCCCTAATAAGGCCAGCATGGTACCGCGTTCAACACGCAGGTCGATGCCCTTCAGCACATGGTTTGATCCATATGATTTAGTCAGACCTTTTACCTCAATCACATATGTATTCTTCATTGGCGATACTCCTGTGCTACACGGTGGCTATTTGTATAATAGTAGCGTATGCTTATCTCCGTGTCATCTATAATGCCGTAATAGGCACATATTCACAAAATAATAATTATATGGTATAATAAATATATGAATTTTGAGAACGGAGATATGGGCAAAGATTTTCCTGAATTTGATTCTGGGGCGTTTGACCGTGAATTACAACACCTTCTGGGTGGCGAGGGAATGCAAGAAATGCATTTTCTACCTACCCAGGGTCATGGGGACGCCGTACCCACGGACTACGCGAATCCAGCCGGCGGCATAGAAGGCGCAACGCCGCACAATCCCATGGAAAACGTCGCTCGGGCACTGGAGTACCTCCAAGGACAGCAAGCCCATGCGTTCGGTGCAATGTTCAAGGCCGTAGTGAAGCATGAAGACTTAGGCCCTCCGACGCAACCTGATGAAGATACGCTTGCAGAGTTCGGTCCTGACAGCATTGCTCATTTGGATAGTGGCACGGAAGCAGCAGGGCTAGCAATGGACCAACAGCTCAACACCATGCCGTATGAAAAAGACATAGCCGCAGCCGGTCTTGCGCTGTCGGATAATCCATTCGCGCCAGGCCTGCGCATACAAGACGGCGGGCGCTTTGCCGCCGCTTTGCAGCAAACGCCCGAGGGCAGCGCCAGCACCCAGCTAACAAGCGGGCTCCACGATATGATTAGGAGCAGTATGTTCGCGCTCAGCCGGCCGTATGTCCCTACCATAAACGACGAGGACTACGCTACCTACAGCGTACCGCGCACTCCCACCGAAAGCGAAACGCTCGGGGAAACGAGCGAAGGAACAAGACAGTCAATAAGCCAAATGACACTGCACGCTTCAGAGATTGCCGACGGCTTAGAGCATACCGGCGCTAATCCGGAAGACGTTGCCAGCCTGCGCCGTCTTCATAGCGCCGTAACCGAAGGCATGCTGCCACACCTGTCCGTTGCGCTCGATTTAGATCTGCTCCAAAAACCAACAACTTACTGGAGTGATCGGGTCTGGACGCAGTTCTCTCACGAAGACTGGAACAGGATTTCTACATTCTTTGACGACGCAGAACGTGTAGCTCCCGACCGCTCGGTAACATTACATGACCTCGCAAGCACGTTCGCGGACAACTTGCAGGATTTGATAGACGGCAATTTCCAGCCTACAGAGCGTCCGCCATTCCCAACGTATGATGACGCAGAGGACCTTACCTTCACGTCCCATAGAACACCAGAAGAGTTAAAACAAGATGCCATCGTCGAGGCGCAAGAGCGTAGTCGGCAGGAACAGCTCGTTGCTCGCCTGCGTGCTATCGCCGGCAGGCATGCGCCCGCTACAGAACAGTAAAGCCGCGCGACGCGCGTTCACTCACGTCAATTTCGCAGGCTTCCTCAACACGCTGCGTGCTATAGTGTATGGCTATGGATGAACGCTACAACGGTGGTAACGACAGAGATGACCAAAATCCGTGGGCCGATATCAATCCATACAATAGCCCTGTGCTGCCACCTGATACCAATTTCCCGAGTCCCGATTTACTGCCAGCATACCCCGTCGATGTGCCCGACACAGCGGCTGCACACCAAGAAGCAGTGCCTGTCGAACCAAACCAGCCACCTGCCGTAGCTGTATTAAAAGAGACTTTTGCATTCTACGAGGACCGGCACATGCATGCCATGGAAAAGACTGCAGCGGTTGCTGATTTTATAGATACAATCACCGCCATTGCAGACATCCTGCGGCCGGCGTTGCCGGAACTAACCGATGAAGACGTTCGCGCTCTCACCTTATATGAATTTAGAGCATGGTTTCATGAATACCACACCGACGCCCTACTGCATAGCGCCACGTTAGAGGAGGCCGGCCTCCGAGAAACGGATAGCCTTATCAACCCCCAGCCTTACATCGCCGACAGCAACAAGCTCGCGGCACTATTGGGCGAAGCGGTTGCACCCGATGACACGCTGCGCAGCGGTATTGAGAACGCGCTCACGCTCACGCTTGACCAGCTACGGGCCGGTTACCTGCCTTACGGAACGTCTGATGAACGTGGGGCGCCGGCAAGGGAATGGCAGGGCAGTATAGCGCCCGACGTATCCCCGGGAGAAGAAGCTGAATTCCGGGGCAAAGTAGAGGGCGCGTTAGACCACGCATCACTGCTGGCTGGACCGCTTGGGGCACTTGGCATCAGACAACGCTTGCGGGAAGACTTTCTGCTTGCCGGCATCGCCCACAAGGAAGACGTACTGGGCGCCTTTTTTGTGGTTCACCACTGGGATTTACTGCAGCCCGCCACCAGCAAACCCATAGACACCAAGTGGACACAATGGGGTCCGGAAGATTGGCGGGGGCTTGAGGGTTTCATAGAGAACCTGGCGGTCACTGCCCCCGACAATTCAGAAACGTTGCGGACGATTGCCGCTACCGTCAGCACCAACATTTCTATGTACCGTGACGGTATATTGCACGATCCGATACCGCAGCGGCCACTGCCCGAACTGCTACAATTTCGAGAGGAAGACATACTAGCCATCGAGGAAAGAGAGCCCTTAACCGAAGTCGAACAGGAACGCTTGCGGCAGCGCAGGGTTGAGACGCTCATTGCTATGGATAGAGTAGCCCAAAGACTACAACAATTTGTATAGCAAGGAGGGGTCGGCGTGCTATAGTATCGCCTATGCATGAGCTTGAACCCGAACATAGAGCGCCCTACGATGCGGCCGCAGAAGCCATACACCACAGCATGAACGACGCCGATACCGCGGGATTATTACCTACCCACGTAGCCGACAATGAACCCCCGCAACCTCCTGAAGAAAGTATCACAGTGGAAACGCCGGATGGCGATCAGCTTACATCTTTATTCAAACAGCTTGCTCTTACACGTAACCGTATGTTTAGCCACGTTATGGGCGGCGACAATCGAGGGGCCAGCGCTACGAATAGTGATGATGGTCCCCCTCGTTGGCCAGGTGTTACCGACGCGCAGCAATTAACGCACATACGCAGCGAACTGGACGTACCGATCCTCCACGATATTATGGATAGCGCCGGATTACGTTTGCTCCCGGAGTCGCTTGTTCCGACAGCGGAAATCGTTGACGGCGCGCGGTTTACGGCAACCCTTCAGCGCATTCATCAGCCCACTACTTCATTAGTACGCGGTGTTGAGGATACTATTTACCATTCACTGCGTAACATTGTTAACGCATACGTACCGCAGGTATGGGATCCCGCGTATGAAACGTTTCATATAGGCACCCCCTTGCGCAGCGACCTGACGCCGGATTCGAGCGCGTACCAGCGCTATCATACCGCCATAACGCAAACCGTCGTACACAGCCAGGCATTGGCTGATATACTCGGCAATTGGCACGTCAGCGAAGCGACGCGCACACTGCTGCACAGTGTTCGTGAGGCACATGACGAACAGCGGCTGGCAGCGTGGGCTGTCGCGCAACACTGGAACCTCTACCACCCGCCTACCACCCGCGACGAGGACCTGGAGTGGACTCAGTGGACAACATATGAGGATTGGCAAAAACTGTTCAGCTTTTTTGATGTCATTATAACTACACAAGAGCCGCCGTCTCCCTTCACCAGCCGGTTGGCACAGACCTTGGCCGCCAATATAGAAAGAAGACGGCGCGGCATACTCGTGCCAAGCGCCGGACAGGCCAGCTCTTCGCACAATATGCATCAAATCGCACATACAGCTGAAAACAGATCGCCATTAAACGACCCCCATTACGACCACCTGCTCGCCCAGGCAGGGCACCGGCTTATTAATATCGGAAAGTTTTACGCAACGCGGTAATTACTGGAACCTTTGGTTTCTAAGAGTACCGGCTCCAGCTGGTCGGTGGGCTTTAGGATACTGTCTACGAAATGGTCAAGCTGGTCGTTGGTAAGGTTGGCTTTTACGGCATATCCGGCGATGCCTTGCGCGCGCAGGCCAGCCGGCGCATCTGCTTCGTTCAAGTTGGATATAACCAGCACTTTGATATCTTTTCCCCAGTCGCTGGCGCGCATGCGCGCCAAAATCTGGTCGCCGGCGATTTTCGGTACCATGAGATCTAACAGCACTAGGTCAGGCAATTCACGCTGTATAACGGCCAGCGCTTCTTCGCCATCATAGGCTGACGTACACTGGTAGCCGAGTATCTCCAGGCGCGTTTTGTAAATGTCATTCAGGCTGGCATTATCTTCTACAATTACTACTTTAAGCGGCGGTGTATTTGGATCCATAATAGTTTTATTGTAAACTACGGCCAACGTTTTTACTACGAAGGCAAAACTATGGAATACGACAGCTATCCAGAGGCTATACCGCCTGCTTATGATCGTACTGGTAATCTACCCTATGAGGGCTTAGAGGTTTTACCTCAACATGCAATGTATGAACAACCTTGCACGCCGGACGATATATATTTTCTGCCCACTGCTGTAGTTCATAGTCCAGAAACAACAGATCAGCCCGCAGATATTGTATCGATCAGCGAGATGCTCAGAGGGCGCGAGGCGCCCGATACACTCAACGACCGGCATCCGGACTGGCCGCCCATTACATTAACGTATTACTTCGGCATGCACGGACGGGCAGGCCATGCGCAGGATTTAGGCGAGCATGTGCGCAGTGCGCAGGTATATTGTTATGAGCACACTGACGGCCCCCAGCTCAGCAGTCCTTTGAAAACGTATGCCGAAGATCAAGAAGAAGGTGTAGAAGCACTGCTTGATCGTACTACCAATAAGGAAGGCGCCTCGGTACGCGGCATGATTCATGAAGACCTATTTCGGGCAGTGCACGGCACCGGTGTAGTTATCGGACATTTTGATTTAAGCCCCGCGCAGACCAAAAATTTTAGGCCGACAGCGGCAGCCCATGACCTTACAAGGAACATGAATAAACTGAGTGCCGGCAACACCTTCGACGAAACACTAGATGCCGCCGGCCATGCATTAAAGACGCTCTACACCGGTCAGGCGCACCGGGACATACACATGATCGGCCCGCGGCATAATGAGGACGGGACGGTTACAGCCGGAAATTTCGAAGATGAAATGGGCCGTATTTTCGCTGCGTACCCTCATCTGAAAGCCCGAGACCACATACAGGTAGTCGCCTCGATGGGTGCAACTCATGAGTTCGCTCAAATGGCGTGTGCTGCCGCATCTGGCGTGGAAGTTAGAGCAATACATGCAAACGGCGATCAGCATGCAATGATTGAGGATGACATTCGTGAAGCGCTCAGTCTTGGACAACAGCCCACACGTGAACAATTAGCACGCTTCTATATGGAATCGGTTACCCTAGCCGCCTTAGCAAACGGCATGGAGCATGACACTGTGTTTGCTAATTCTGCCAGTTCCGAACCACTGCAATATGCCAGGACTATTGCCGAAACGGTTGATATTAAAGATATTGCCGTCTTGCACGACGTTGTCGCTCAAGGATGTAATGTAGCGCAAGCGGCACAATTGATTAATATCACGCTTACCACCAAGGGGCTGCCGCCGCTCGCCCGATCGTACGCAGATATGCGGCCATTTATTGCCGCGCACGCCGCAGCTCAGGCTACCATCAGACAAACATGATAGTATAGGGGCATGCAAGAGATGCCGACCATCACCGTGTTAGGCACGGGCTACGTAGGGCTTACGACGGCCGCGCTGTTTTCGGCCGCCGGTATGCATACCTACGTTGTAGACCCAAACGACAGCCGGCTGGCAAGTGTCCGCCAGGGCAAATCATTCTTTTATGAAGTGGGGCTTGACCCGGTTATTGCGCAGGCCGTACAGACAGGCATGCTGATACCAACAAATTCGTACCGCGAATCGGTGCCGCACAGCGACTTTATTATTTCGGCAGTCGGTACGCCAGATAATCCCGACGGCAGTTCCAACCTGCAGTACGTCTACGCTGCCGCGAGAGAGGCTGCGGCGCACATGCAGCCGCATGCCATATATGTACAAAAGAGTACGGTGCCAGTAGGTACGGGTAACCACATAGCCAAACTGTTCGCCGAGGCCGGCGTGCACAATGCCTATGTTTCCAATCCGGAGTTCCTGCGTGAAGGTACCGCGCTACTCGACAGCCTGTGGTTTGACCGTATCGTAGTCGGCGGCAACGATGCAGCCGCGCTGGAACGAGTAGTAGATGTGCATCATATTGTCGAGAAGGCGCGCGGCGCAATAGCACAAGCAGCGGGCATTAATCCGCCCACGACCCTGCCGGCAGGGTCGTACATTAGCACATCGCTCGAAAGCGCCGAAATGATCAAAGTGGTGTCCAACGCCTTTTTAGCGCTCAAGATATCATTCGCCAATTCAGTGGGCATACTAGCCGACACCACCGGGGCGGATATTACGCAGGTGCTAGCAGCCGTCGGCGCCGACCGGCGTATCGGCACAGCGTTTCTGCAAGCTGGGCGGGGATATGGCGGCGGCTGCTTCCCAAAAGACGTCAGCGGGCTCATTGCCGCCGGGCTGCACCAGGGTGTACAGCTCACTATCATGGAAGCTGCCCAGGAAGTAAACGAAGCAATGCCCGGCTATGTTGTAGCCAAGCTGCAAAATGCGCTGGGCGGTACGCTGGGCGGCAAACGTGTTGCAGTGCTGGGGTTGGCTTTTAAGGCAGGTACCAGCGACTGCCGCCGCTCGCCGGCGATTACTATTGCCAACATGCTTGCTGCGCGTGGGGCACACGTATCCGCGTACGATCCACAAGCCAACGATGAGGCGCGTGGCTTGCTTCATGCAAATGTACAGGTTCAAAAGCAGTACGATGATGCACTTACCGACGCGGACGCGGCAATTATTGCCACGGACTGGCCGGCATTTACCAGCCAGGCACCTGCTGAATTCGCGAAGCACATGGCTGGTACGGTGTTTGTCGACGCCATGAATTGTTTCGAGCCAGCGAGTGTGCAAGCAGTGGGCTTGCAATATATAGGTATCGGTCGTAAAGCCGCTTAACTAATAATACGTATTGCACACGAGCGCAAAAAATATTTATAATAGCTTACTTATTATGGAACACAATCCCGACTCTGACGATCCACAACAGCAGCCGAATGGCGATCCCGACAGTCCCTATGGTCAGCCATATCAGGGCTACCCCGAGCCGTTACTGCCCCCGACAGATAGTTCAAGAGCACCGGGCTTTGCGCCCGACTCTCCTGGCTATGATGCTCCCGGCCTGCTGGGGGGGAGGATGGACTATTTACCTCCGCGCGGCCCTTTACCGCCAGACATAGAGATGGGTCTCCGATACGACAACGCAATGTCCGAGTTAAACCATAGGGAAGCCGTTACCTATCCGATCGCCCTCCCCCCCGGCAGAGGCACTCCTGATTCCGCGCGAACAGTCGTTGCCACGAACGATGCGATTCTCACCAGAGACTACCGCGGCATCACCGTTGAGCGACAGGGTGAGCCAGGGGCAGCGGCCACCTATGAGCGTTTTTTCAGAAGCTCGGACGGCCGTATACATAAAGATACGGCCAATGTTGCCGAGCTGCTGCGAGATGTGCCGCCGCCAGGCAGCGTATCGCATCGCGTCCGCGAACGGGCCATCACAGCTGCGCTCACCAAATACGATACCTTCCTACACACTATACATCTTGAGCCTGAGATGGTGACGGCCGCAGAAGTTGAAGCGCTTTCAGCCGCCGTTCGCGAAGCCGGGCCGCCGCCAACTTCACATCAGAGCGTCCAACAGTTTGTCGACAACCGTATTGTCGCCGAAAGGGCAGTTGATACACTGGACGCCAGGCAAGCAGCACCCCAATTCACACGTAGGTTGCACGCCTGGCTGCGTAGCCAGGGTAGCGACCCGGACGGTATACAGCAGTTCACAGTAAGCGGCGCACCCGGTAATGCAGATATTACTGTCGCCGCCGGCTTTAAAAATTTTTCGGACCAACTTCCGCCTATCCCATTCGCCGAAATAACCCTTCGCAGTGCACTTCCTGGTAAAACTATTGCCGAACGACTACGCGATACCAGTCCCGCCGCCCCCGTTCCTATTATTGGCCACCTGCAAGAAACTATTACCTATAGTGTGCCATTAAACGATGAGCCATTCATATGTGTACGGCATGTAAATATCACTGATTTACAAAACAATGAAGTCGACGATGTAGTAAATAGATTCTATGGCGACACCGATGACCTTCGCATATTGATGGGCTTTCTGTATAACCCAACCCCGTAGCCGCTTACCGACATGAAAGATTTAGGCGACAACTCCTTCGACGAAGGATATCCATTCTATAACACTCAGCGGCCAGATGACCAGACAGACGCCCGAGGGTTTGATCCAATGCGTGCTCCAGACTATCTGCCGAATGGCGGTATTCGTGGTTCACTGGACGGCAGCCTGTCGGCTGGCGATCTGCCGCCCTTCGGCACCGATCAATTTGACAACCGACAACCGCTCGATACCATTACACGCCGCAGCACACGTATGGCATACGATGAGGTGCGGCAAGGTATACAAGAGACACATATCCCAACTACGTATGAGGTAGCCCAGCCCACCGCAGACAGATACGGCTTCGGCGCGACTGCACCGCGAACAGAACTCGTTCATGAAAGTGACCTGGGCACTGTCGCAATCGTCAGCGATAGGTACGGACTTACTGTTGATTTCTTTCCCAGTGACGGCTCACCACCGCAATACAACCACTATTTTACCCACGGGCCAAAAGGCGCTGTACACAAAGATACCGTCAACCGGGGTTCGTTACTGTATGAAGTACCACCGATGGGCAGCGTGCCGCATGAAACGCGGGAACGGATGATTTCTTTTGCCCAGAAACGTGCAGCGCTCAACAATAAACAATCTGCGCAATCTATAGCCGTTGGCCCAGCAGAGATACAATACCTGGCCGGGCTGATGCGCGATGCGCACGCACCGCGCATGGCATTCGATGAACTGTACACCATCGGCCAACGCCGGGCAGAAGCCCACACACCAGTGAGCGAGCATGCGGCGGAAACCGCTTCTGAAGTGTTCGACTATAACCTCCAGCGCTATTTGGAGCGACGCGGTTATGATTTGAGCGCATTTGCATTTCCGATCGACAGACAAGAGCAAGTGAGCGCCGCCGGCGAATATATGTACGTTACAGCCGGATATCGTACTACTGGAAATGCTGGCGTACCTCCGATCCCAACCGTGACAGTTGATGTGTATATACCACTTGAACCCGACGAAGCGGTTGCAGCGCTGACTTCCCAAAGGATTGATACCGGACCTATTTCTCCGCCGGTAATCGCGTTCAGACAACGCGCCATTACATACGAATATGACAGCCAGAGACGCATACTGACCGGCGTCGTAACAACCAGCCTCATATGCGATAAAAATATACACGGCCTTACACAGAGCGGCTTCAATGCTGATGCCGACGATGCACAGGCCATAAATCTGTTTCTGCAGCAACAAGAATTTTGAGGAATAATATGACTGACAAATCTGAGGCATTTAACGATGGATATGGGGAAACGGGTGACGGGTTGGGTGGTTTTCCTCACGTATACGATGCCTTACGTTATTTGGGCCTGGACGGCGATGCTGGCATTGCGCCGGTGGTCGATCCGGATACTGGCTACACAGGCGACGTAATGAGTGATAGCGGGTTGCACGCCGGCCACAGCCGCTCCTACGACGCTGCCGACGCCGCGCCCGCATATGAACCAACAGATAACGTACCCTTTGGCGTTGAACATTTTGATGGTGCCGCTGAGCCGGACATTGAGGACAGCCAGCGTGCCGTAGACACCTTCGTCACTATACAAGAATCGTTACTCAGCGATCCTTATAATCAACATTTTATAGATAATCCGCCGATTGTCCGTGAGGGCACCGAAACAGAGGTTGATACTGTGTTGCATCTTTCTTATAACGGTGATGATGGAGAGGCCGACATTACGGTAAGCGCCGGGCGAGGCCTAGCAGTCGACTTTACATCAAACGACGGCAGCATATCGTATAACCGCTACTTTATGGCGTACAGCACCGCGGGTAATTGCACGGGCATATATAAAGACAGGGCTAACCGCCAGGCATTGTTAGAGAACGTACCAGGACCCGGCGAGGCGCCGCAGCTGGAACGCTTGGCGGCAATTGCCTCCATTGAGCACAGCCACGACACCCTGAATGCTACCCTAGGATTATACACACCGGTCACCGACGCTGAATTGCGGCATGTTATGCTGTTCGTCTCGCAGGCCAAGCCGCCGGCCGCACCTTTTACTGCTTTGGCAGATATTGCCCATAAGCGCGGCACAAGTATCCAACCCATCAACCCCGCAGACAGCACTTTTGCAGGTACCCTTTTTAGCGATGTCATCCGCGACTTTCATGAGTACACGGCTGAACAGGGAGAATTACCCGGTAGTGATCCAGATACAATCCACCGCCATTACAGAGGCGAACATGATACGGCACTGCGCATTTCAGTCACCTATCACCACCATACTGTCGATCTGCCAGCGCCAGCCCTGCACATCGATATGGAAACGATTCTTTCCGCTGCAAGAATGGAGGCAGAACTCGCCAAACGCGACGAGCATCTATACAACGTGCCTGAGGGCAAGTGGGAGGCGCGTCTTTCCTACCTGATACTGAACGGACAACTGTTTGGCCGGCTGATTGAACAATTCGCTACGCAGGAGAGAGTAGTATATCAGTCAGATAATTCATTTACGGCAGACGGTGACGATGTCATAATGGCGCGCGGCGTGATGTACAATCCGTCATTCAGCCAGGCAGATACGTTACATAGGGAGGAATAATATGACAGGTTTCGAACAGCAAGGCAAGCCGCCGTCGGAGGGAGGCGAGGGGAACTTTGATACTTTTATGGCTTCCGGTGGCACAGCAGGAGGGAATGATCTTGGCCAGGTCCACTATCTGCCAGACAAGGCTGCGGCAGACGCAGGGCAGGGGTATGCTGCCCCTTTTATAGCTCATGAGGGCAATCCGCCTGATGTATATCGCGGCCTCGAGGGCCCGGGAGACGATCCATTCAGACTACGACGTTTTGACATTGCCACGGCCACCGAAGACGACTTGCTGCACACCTCGGATCTGCATCGTGCTGTCGTTGTCGATATGTTCACAAAATGGCAGGCGTACACCGATACCGAAGATGGCACAGAAAAAATAGACATGGAATGCGAACAGGTACGCAGTGACGGCGACCGGCACATAACAGACACATTGCTTATTACCGCCGACCGTACAAGAAGTACTCTTGCCGTACAGCTTAAAGGAAACTCCTTGGTACACACCTACTACCACGATGATGCGGGTAATGTGCGCACCGCCATAGGTAATGACCAGGGGGCACATGCACAGCCGCCACAGGAAGGCACTCATGTGGATCGGTACGCCACCTACAACGAGCTAGAGCGTATTAGACGCCTGAGTACCACCGCTCATCCTAAAACAGTACCCTTCTCGGACCTAACAGTACTGGCGCTTACTCATTTTATAGACCCGCCAGCTATGGGCCCCGACGAAACGAAACATGCAGCCAAAGAATTTAAAGAACTCTTTGGCAGTATGGTACCGTCGCATCATACTAACAATGATCTGCATTACGGAGACAGCCTGGAAGTGAGCACCACTACACGAGGCGTTCATGACGCAAACCCCAATCTTCAGTTTACCTACGAAAAACCGGCAGGCAGTGAATATGCCGTCATACTACCCGGCGCAGGTGAGCTACGGAGTATTTCTCTGGCGGCAGAGCACATTACCATTCGCTTCTACATTACAGGAGGCGAACTGCGGTGCGCTTACCGGCGGCAGGTATTTACTCCAGACCGGACGAAACCATTAGCAGACACCGGACACTTACGCATGCATGCCGACCGGGCGCTGCTGCGCGCAGCACGCAATGCCGCGCGAAAACCGCTGCCCGCATAGGAGTATGTGGCTGATGATCCGGCGAAAGCGTATAAATTATCACTGCGCCAGCATAAGGCACGTGTATACTGAAACCGTTAAGGAGGCGTCATAATGCGCATGGTTTCACTACTCCGTACAAAAATTATGCAGCTCGCCGGCATCGGTGCCGGCATAGTCGTAACCGCCAGTATGGGCGTCATGAGCGTCGGCACTGCGACCGCCCAAGGCGTGCCGCAATCCCGGCATGCTACCGCACATACCTATGCCGCGCTGGGCGATTCAGTGGCTGCCGGCTATGGACTGCCGGCTGGTTCGGATACCACTGCTGCCGATGTACAATGCGGCCGATCCAGCGATGGGTATCCTCATCTCGTCGCATCCGCGCTTGATATGCCACTTACTAATGCCACCTGCGCCGGGGCAACGGCGGGCGATTTGGTAACGAGACAATTCAGAGGTGGTACGCTGGTGGCACCGGCCCAACTGGATACTGCCTTTGCGGCCGGCACCCCGGAACTCATTACCATTACTGCCGGTGCCAACGACCTGCATTGGACTGATTTTATTAAAGCCTGCTACACCACCGACTGCACAGCATCAGCCTATACAAACGCCGCCAATACAGCCCGGTTTATCATGAAAATTAAGCTGAATGCCGCCCTGGCTGATATCTATCTGCGAAGCGGCGGCACGCCGCCGCAGGTTGTTGTTACGGGTTATTACAACCCATTTTCGGCGGCGTGTGCCAGCCAGCAGTCCGCCATTACTCCTGCCGAAATTGCCTGGTTTAGCAGTCAGGTGCAGGCCTTAAACAGAGCACTGAGGCAAACGGCTAATAATTATTTCTACACTACCTACGTGCCGGTCGATTTCAGCGGCCATGACATATGCTCATCCGACTCATGGATACAGGGTCCCACTGCAGCGCAGCCGTTTCATCCCACGGCTACCGGCCAGGCTATGATTGCCAAAGATGTGCTGGATATCGCTGCTGCGGATGCAGAGTGAACCGCGAGTACACAGAGACGTAAACCGGTATAGCTTTTCGAGACGCGGGCAGTATACAATACGACTATGAACGACGAAGCACCGGCGCCTCCTACACCTGATACGCCGCAGCCACCTGGCACACCACACCGTCCGAGCATACTCGTTCTGACTGCAGCCATACTCCTTGTCGGTGGCATTATTACTGCCGCGTGGGGTATAACCCACCATAAAAGATCATCGCCGAATTACACCGCTACGACCACCAACAGCACCGCTCCGCCCCAAAAACCGACAATCACCGACGACGGCACGTTGCACCTTAACCCGGCAGCCAATTACGGCAATAAATATGCAGACGGCATACTGCCAGTTGGCGACAATAGGTACACCACAAGCGGCGCTCGCAAGGGCTACGTATACGTGTGCCGCGCCAACTTCGTACCCGCCAGCCAAGCCGGTGCTCAGGTGCGCGGGCCATGGTTTGTCAACAATAATACCCAGTGGGACATCAACAAAAAGGCAGCAGTGCAGGGATCTATTACCTGGGACCAACAGATAACTATCAACGTAAACGGCGGGCGCCGTATTATCACCACTAACGACCTGCCAGATCATCACACGGGTCAATTCCCAGTCAGCCGGAGTGACCCGGCGCGCATCTATGACGCCAATCCCAACTCTATAAGCGCGCAAACATTAACCTACGATCTGCCGGCAACGCCGCAAACCACCAGCTCCAACTGCATGGGCGGGGAAGTGGGCATCATGCTCACCGGCGTGGCGCTGTTTAACGCCTTCGACGCCGGCGGACGCGACGCCGGTGCCTGGGAAGTGCAAGATACCTGCGACGGCCACCCGCAAAACAAAGGTGAGTACCACTACCACACCCTCAGCCGCTGCATTGCCGACACCAGCGTAGAAAAGGTTATCGGTTTCGCCCTTGACGGCAATCCTATAACCGGGCCGAAGGTAAGCGAGAGCAACATACTCACCACCAGCGACCTTGATGAATGTCATGGCATTACCAGCGACATTGTTCTGGACGGCGTGCGCAAAACCGCCTACCACTATGTAATGACCCAGGACTTCCCTTACTCAGTGAGCTGTTTCCGGGGCACAGCTATACAGCCGCCAGGCCAACACGAAGGGCGGCCCTAGCCACACAAAACTATGCTACTATAGTGCAATGAATGAGCACGACAACGGTATGAGCGACAGAAATGGAGAAGGGTTTGATCCATACGAGGAGCAGCCTATACCCAGGGATGCTATGAGCGACAGTGGGCTGCACGCCGGTCATGACAGTCCCTATGGCGCCAGCGACGAGACTTCGGCGCCAGTTGAACATCAGTTTGAGCCGCTTACGGCTTCGGAATTTGATACATCACCATTTGAGGGCCGGGTTCCGGTTGATGCTTCCGAACGTGACGCAGTCGTCAGCACCTTTATGGCTATTCATGATAGGACTGTGCAGGCGTACCCAGACTTCCAGGATGTCGACTTTGTGGCGAGTAGAGAGGGCATACTACGGGAGATGAGTTTCGCGGGCGAGGTAAGCGATGAGACTACCCTGGCGCGGATTACCGTTGCACATGGGAATATGGTAACCGGCGAACCGGCTGAATCATCCCAGATAATTATAAAAAGAACTGACACTCAGGGTCAGCCGCTATCGTTCGACTATTACTATATTCGGGAGGATGGAGCCGTATATAAAGACAAAGTCGATTTGCTGGCCGACTCTATCCGACCTCGTGCCAATGAAATGTCATCCCGGGAGCAGCGCGATGTAATCACACAGCTTGCACGTGAGCGAAGAGGTTTGTACAGAGATGCGGTTGCGGCTGGCCTGATGCGCATACCGGTGGGGATCGACGAGATGACCCATGTAGAACGGTTTGTTTCTCAGGTTCAGCCGCAAACAATATCATTCGGACAAATACATACGTACATCCTCGAGAGGGCTACCAACCCCTCGTTCAACCCGGCAGCGCTTGAGGAGGGTGCAGATCCTCAGGAGCTTCATAAGGCGCTGGGGCTCATAGAAGACTCGAAGGCTGGAGCGCTCGCATTTACCAGGTACACCGCACGCCGCATTCAGGAAGGCGCCGACAAAATCGACAGCACCACCGGAACGCTGCCTATCGAGGTCCCCGCAGACTCTATGACCGCTCCTGCAACTCTTGGCGCTCAACTGACCCTTGGCTACGAGGAGGGCGTACCCTATGCGCAAATGACCGCTCAGGCCCTGTTGATCAGACCTCGGCTGGAGGCAATACGCTCATACTGTATAGAGAGAGGCATACCATTCCCTGAAGAGCTGACGAGCGGTCGTCTGCATTCTGAGCTACGCGTGACCGTTGACTCAGACGACTGCCTGCGCATGTCACATCAGCTAACAGTGCTCAGCGACGACCGCAGGCATAGGGTTACCTACGCCCAGGGAGATGCGATCGCTGACAAGTCAGTGGCAGGTTTTCTTCGAAACTTCTACCGCAATCCGGTATTTAATCTCCGCTTCAAGGTATAGTAAAGTAGTAAGCAGAATAAAAGCTCAATTAGCATAGGAAGGGATCGGTTGTGGCTTCTAAAATTCTTGTTGTGGAAGATGACGCGTTTTTGTTAAAGGCATATAAGTTTAAGCTTGAAAAGGCCGGCTTTGAAATTCAAGTTGCTACTAATGGCGAGGACGCGCTAAAAGTACTTGATACGTTTCCGGCACAGGTCGTCCTGCTGGACCTGGTTATGCCGCGTAAGGACGGCTTCGCTACCCTCGAAGAGATACGCAAGCGGCCAGAGCTAAAAGACCTGCCGGTATATGTTGTAAGCAACTTAGGTCAGAAAGAAGAAATCGACCGGGTTATGGCGCTGGGCGCCACAGATTGCCTTATTAAAAGCAATCTGTCGATGGACGACCTGGTAAAAAAGATTCAGGCTATCTAGGCGCCCGCGCCAGCTTATTCGCGGCGCAGGGCATCTATGGGGTTAATGCGGGCTGCACGACGGGCCGGTAGATAGACCACTATCATACCCACCAGCAACATGAAGGCGATCATACCAAGTACCAGCCACCACGGTGTGGCAAACAGCTGGAAATGCTCGGTTACGCCGCGATGAGCAGCAAAAATATTCATGGCCAGAGTAATTATCTGGCCAAGCACAATCGCACAGACAATACCCAATACAGCGCCGGCAACCGATAGCAGCATGGCCTCGAATATAAACAGCTTACGCATATCCCGGTTGCGGCCGCCCAGCGTTACCATCAAGCCGATCTCTTTAGTTCGTTCCAACAGAGAAATAGTTAACGTGTTAAACATTCCCAACACTGCCACGATCATGCCAATCCCGCCAAAGCCCGCCAGAATAACGTTAAAGAAAGTGAAGATTTGATTAATCTGATCAATGGTGTCGATCGGTGAGGTGGTAACGAAGCCAAGGCTTTCGATTTGCTTGCGCATGGTGCTAACGTTAGGGGTTTGGTCAACTTCAATTTTGACCTGCTTGAAGGCGGGTACGCCGGCGTCGGTAAACACCGCCCCCGGCAGGTATAGCTCGTTACCGCCCTCGGTATCAACAACGCCGGCAATGGTGAATGTCCCTTTTACAGAGTCACGGGCCGCACTGCTCAAAGGAACGTCCACCGATACCTCTTTGCCAATGGCAGTCTTTGGGTTGGTGATGCCGATGGCTTTGACGGCTGTAATATTCAGCATTATAGTCGAACGGTCATCGCTGCGCAGCTGGCGGCCGGCAGCCATAGCCGTATTGCTCATTTGCTGATAGCTGCTGTCTTGGCCATAAGCAATCGCGTCAACTTCGCTGCCGTGCGACTTCAAGCTGGCCGCGAATGAGTACATAGCACCTGCGCGCACCACATGTGGCAGGTCACGCATTTTGGTAAAGCTGGACTGATCAAGTTTTATGATCTTGGAATTAGATGACGTGACATCTATCGACTTCACCGACTGATTGCCCAACACTTGGCTGGTGACGAGCCGTTGCAGCCCGATACCAAATGACAGCAGAAAGAATATGGCCCCGATGCCGATAACCACACCAAAAACAGTTAAAAAGGCCCGTAGTTTTTTATGGGTAAGGTTGCGCCAGGCCATATATAGCAGCACGCGTGTAGGTATGATATTGGGATTGCGGAACGTCTTTTTCATAGTTACTGCCTGTTATACCTGTTGAGCCGCTGCTGCATTTGGGCCAGCAGCTCGTCGGTCGCTTTTTTGATAGACTCGTGCTGCAACACTTCAACCTGGCCGTCTTGGATATGGATGAGGTGGTCGGCAAGCGGTAAAAATTCCATGTTGTGGGTAACCAGAATAATCGTCCGGTTGTTTTCTTTTTGGGCGCGCTGCAATAGGCCCATAATCTTATCGCCGTTAGCGCTGTCCAGGCTGCCGGTCGGCTCGTCTGCGATAATAAACAGCGGGCTGCTGGCAAGCGCGCGAGCCATAGCAATCCGTTGTTGCTCACCGCCCGATAATAGCGTGGGATATTTGTTGGCGTAGCCGCCCATCTCCACCTCCTCCAGGGCAAACTGCGCAACTTCGGACGCCCGGGCACGAGAGTAGCCCAAAAAGTACAGAGGCAGCGAAACATTCTCCAGGACGTTCAGACTTTGCACCCAGTAATTCGACTGGTATACAATGCCCAGCCGGGTGGCCCGGAAAAAGGCCAGCTCGTCGGACGATAGCTTATACACTTCCCGGTCGTCGAACAGCACCGTGCCGGTCGTGGGCCGCTGCAGGCCGGTAAGAATATTTAACAGCGTGGATTTGCCGCTGCCGGACGGGCCGTAAATGATATTGAAGCTGCTCTCTAACAGTTCAAAATTGGCATCCTTGATAGGCGTGACGGTTTCGTCGCCTACAACGAACTGCTGCGTGACATTGGTGGCCTTTACGATAATCCGGCCACGTGGTGAGGCTTGTGATGGTGATGCACTTGCGTCCATATTTAGAACCCGAATACTTTCTTTAGGCTGCTAAGTACAATGGTCAGCACGTTATCGGAAGCCCGGCCGATAATAGCCGATTGCGTATCACCCTTGCCAGCGTTGCCGGCCTTATCGCGCGATACCGGCTGCACGCTGTACACCTTGCTGGTGGGCAAGTCCGACACGATAACGATATGCTCGAACGATAGCCCGGTGTCCTCGGCGGTACGATTATTGAAGGCGATGGCGGCCGAGCCTTCGGCAAACGCCACCTGGCTGGTTGACGGTTCATCGGTATGCCACGAGACAACGACCTGGCCGCGGGCTTCGGCGCCCGTACCGCGAATGGACGATTCGACAGTCACATTGCTGATCTTCGGCGGCCGGGTGTCAAGCGCTGTGTGGAAGGTTTGCCGGTCGGAAACAGCTACATTTCCGGAAGCGTCGCTAGATGTGGCAAACAGGAAGTATTCGCTGTCATCTTCCAGATCGCGAATGATCATAGTGTGGTCGGTAGTCATCGCCGGGTCGGCGGTCTCGGCACCGGTAGTACCGGTCTTGCCATAGGTAATGCGCGAGGTGGAAGGTACGTTTGTTTGCCAGGTAACCTGCTGGGTGCTGGTGGGCTCCCCAAGCACCGGCTGGAAACGGACATTAGTAATGCGTGGCCGTGGCGGCGTAGTGAACGAGAATATGCTGCCTTCGTAGGCATTACCTTCGGAATCGTAGGCCACAAGCTTATAGAAATACTTTGTGCCGTCTTCAAGGCCGTTTATGTTAACACTATACGTCGATTCTATTGTGGCGGTATTAAGCGACTTGATGCCGCCGAAACCCTCACTCTTGCCGTACAGTAATGTCACTTTAGTGGCGTTCTTGGAGGTGAATTGCACTGTTGCATCAGATAGCGTAATGGCGTGAGTGGTAATTTCTTTTAGGATAGGCGGCGGGGAAGTAGTGAAGGTGTACTCCTGGCTGGTGCCGGTGTTGCCGTCTTCGTCGGTCCATTTTGCAACATAGTAATAGGTGGTGCCGGGGCTGAGGTTGTCGAGATCAATTTGATGAGCGGTAACCTGCGAAGAATTACCAACTTCGGAGGGGCTGTAATGCCCGCTTGACGTTCCCAGCGCAATCTTTGAATCGCTACCGCGGTCGGTAGCCCAGCTGATAGTAGCCCTCTTGGTGGTGATACCGCTGGCGGCCGGCTCGCCCACCAGATTGGCCGCTGAGGTAAATTTTCCTGTCGGTAATTGGTCGGCAGTAGCACTGAAGGCGCCGCAGTTGTTGGTGCTGTCGCAGGCCTTTACCTGATAGTAGTACCGCTGCTGGCTCAGATTGGCATCGATGTACGTAGTACTAGAGCTGGAGCCGACCGGGTTAAAGGTGACATTGTCTGTGGAACGGTACACCTTGTACGAGGCAATGCCGGCGCCGATATTGCTTGGCACATCCCATGTAAGCGCCAACCGCCAGTTGCTTGTGGCTTTAATGGATACGTCGACCACGTCAACGTTCAACGGAATACCAGGCGCTGTAGTATTGGCCGTAAAGCTCACGGACGTGTAGCTGGAGTAGTTAATACTGTTTGATTCGTCGCGTGCCACAACGTAGAACATATTCCCTCCAGGCTGTGTGGCATACGGCCCGGCGCCGAGTGATGTTACACCCGGACTCGTAAAGGTGCATGACTGGTCTGACGGCAAGGTGTTGACTGTATAACAGTAGGTAATATTCGAGGCACTTCCCACGAACGTGGCCGGCGCCGACCAGCTGAATGCAAACGAGTTCGTAGTATTGCTGGATGGCGTGGCAACAACTGACTGCGGCTCTGACGGCGCGCCGTTGGTGTTTACCTTTAAGGCCGCAGTAGCATACGTAAGCGTTACGTTGCCGGCCTGATCCCAGGTACGGAAGTATATGGTGTTGACGCCTTCTTGCAGATCCGGAAAGTCAGGTGAGTTTTGCGTAGTATATGAGCCGTCGTTGGCCAGCAGGTCGCCCATGTCGCCCGTACCACTGTGTGCATCGCCATACCAGGTGCCGGCGGTGCCGATACGGTACTGCAATCCGGCAAGCCCGGAAGCCGCGTCGCTTGGAGCATTACCGCCGCTGGTCGGCCACGTGAGGGTGTTGGTTTTAGTGTTTACAAAGCCGGACGGAGCAGTAATAAATCCGGGATTCACCGGCGGTGTGTCGTCGAAGCGGAAGTGGAATTCAATGCTGGTAGCCGAGAGATTGCCGGCATTGTCCATCGGCTTAAGAATAAGGTAATACGGAGATGTTGAGGTGGTTAACGGCAGTCCGAGCGCGCCAGGCGTCGCCAAGTCCAGCTGCGTGTCAGTCACCAGGTACTGACAAAAACCGCCATCCTGATTGGGACTATTCCCCAAAAGTCCTTTGGTAGTTGCCGGATCAGCGGTGTTATCGGTGCCCAGATAGGCACAGTAGCCCCTTACGCCGGAACCCACATCAGAGCCAGCAGTCCAGCTGAAGTACGGCGAGCCGCCATTGGTCCAGGCGTTGGAGGCCAGGCTACTGCCGCCGGCGGCTTTGAGGGCGCTGATGGACATGCCAGTGGTCTGCGGGGCAGTTGTATCCGATGTGGATAATAGCGTCAAGCTGTTGAGCGTTACCTGCTGGCTGCCATTACCGCTCAACACTGCTTGCCAGGTAATACCATGGAAGGTTACCGGGAAGGAGGCGATATTCGTATTCACTGTTGCTACATCGTTGGCTTGCGTCGTAGAAGCCGACAAGACCCATCCGCTACCGTTCCAATATTTCCAGTTCGCGCCATCGTCGTCTGATAAACGATAGGTGATGGTGCCGCCATTAGGCGTCTCGTTGGAAGTAAAGTTATCCCAGTGCCAGACGCTGTTCCGGCGCACGCCGGTACCTAGCGTTACGGTTTGAGGTGTAGCGGCGAAGGGTTTGGCCGTAAACGAACTACGGGCGGTGTTGCTAATGCGTACTTCGTCGATGGAACCGGCGAAATACCCCTGCGCCCACCCCGATTCAGACGAAAAACCGCCCAGTGTCGAACCGATAAGCAACGGCTGGTCGGTGTCCGGGAGTGTAAGCGCGGCTGCTGTCTGAGCATTGAGCGTGCCATCTATATAAAGTTTCATGGTTGTACCGTCGTACGTAGCAGCAATATGGTGCCAGTTTGTATCCTGGCCCACGGTAGCCGACTGCAGGAAGCCGTTATTGCCATATGACCACACCTGGGCATCAGCGTTGGGGGAGTTACCTAGGCCTGCGTACAGCTTACCCTTGTATACTGCCATACTCTGCACTGTTTCGATAACGTTTGCACCCCAGCTGGAATTAAGGCCGCCGCCGCCGATTTTGGTCCAGGTGCCGGCATCATAGCTCCATACCTCACCGTCGCCCGCCGTATTACCCAGGCCGGCGTATATCACACCATTGTATACGGCCAGCGTCTTCAGTTGCTCGTACTGGCCGTCGGCCCAGCTGCTCGCTATGCCGTCGCCGCCGATTTGTGTCCAGGTGGTGCCGTTATATTCCCAGAGCTCGGCGTCGCCGGTGCTGTTGCCCAGGCCAGCATAGAGCTTGCCATCATAGGGCACCATGGATTCAACCTGCTCGTAAACAGTATTCCAACTGCTGTTCAGCCCGTCGCCGCCAACCTTAGCCCAAGCCGTACCATTCCAGCGCCAGACTTCGGCATCTCCCGCACTCACGCCAAGGCCGGCATAGAGGTTACTGCCGTACACCGCCAGCGAGCTGACTCGTTCAAAGTTCGTTGTCCACCCGCTGTTTAGGCTGTCACCGCCGATTTTGGTCCAGGTGCTGCCATTGTATCGCCAGACTTCGGCATCGTTGGCCGAGTTCCCCAGGCCGGCATATAACGCGCCATTGTACGTGGCCATAGAGTACACTTCTTCATAATTAGTGGTCCAGCCGCTATTCAGGCTGTCACCGCCTACTTGTGTCCAGGTAGTGCCGTCAAAGCGCCAGACTTCGGCATCGTTGGCGGTGGTGCCGAGGCCGGCGTACAGGTTGCCGCCAAAGCTGATCAAACTCATAACGTTTTCGTATGTCGTAGCCGGCCAGCTGCTGTTCACCCCTTGGCCACCAACAATCTGCCAGGTAGTGCCGTCAAAGCGCCAAACCATGGCATTGCCGGCTACGGTATTACCGGTGCCGGCATATAAGTAGTCACCGGAGACTGTCATGGTTTCGATGTCTTGCAGGTTAAAATAGCCCCAACTTTTGTTTATATATCCGCCGCCGATGCGCGTCCAGGTGGTGCCGTTGTACGTCCACACTTCGGCGTTATTGCCCGTAGCCACCAGACCGGCATAGAGCGTTGAGCCGTTGTACGTCAGCGAGTTGACTTGTGTGTGCGTATTCGTAAAGCTGCCGTTTAACGCATCACCGCCGATCTTGGTCCAAGTGCCTGACGTCAGCTTCCACACCTCGTTATCACCGGCGGTCGTGCCGAGGCCGGCGTACAAGCTGGTGCCGTCATCGGTAAAGCTATAAACTCCCTCGTACGAGGTGCTATCCCACGAAGAGTTCAGCGTATCGCCGCCGACTTGCGCCCAGGTGGTGCCGTTATATTCCCACACCTCAGCGTCACCGGCGGTCGTGCCGAGGCCGGCGTACAGTTTGCTATTAAACCATCGCATGCTGACCACGGTCTCGTAGGTAGATGCCGCCCAGCTGGAACTTAGGGCGTCGCCGCCGATTTGTGTCCAGGTGGTGCCCGTTAGCCGCCAAACGTCAGCGTCGCCAGCAGTATTGCCAAAACCTACATACAGATTTGTGCCATCGTTTGACATGCTGTACACCTGTCTCTTATACACATCTGACGCTGCCGACGATAAGG
>JARIHB010000184.1 GCA_029288515.1 Candidatus Saccharimonadota bacterium
GCAATTCCGGTACTCGCCGGCTCCAGCTCGTATGCCATCGCTGAAAGCATGCGCTGGAAAGAGGGTCTCTACCGCAACCTCGACCAGGCCAAGGCTTTTTACGGCGTGATCATTATTTCGATGCTTGTAGGGCTAGGTATGAACTTCGTGGGCATCGATCCCATAAAGGCGCTGATTTACTCCGCCGTTGCGAATGCCGTAGTAGCCCCGGTAATTATTTTTGCCATCGTACGCATCAGCGGCAGCAAAAAATTCATGGGACCGTTTGCGAATAAAAAGGTCACTGCGGTGGTGGGCTGGCTTGTATTCACGCTCATGCTGGCGGCGGCAGCGGGAGCCGTCTACGCACTTATCGTCTAAACTCTCTTTATTCGTGTCGCAGCGCTTCGATAGGATCTTTGCGGGCCGCCTTGACCGCCGGAATAGCGCCAAACACAATACCAATAGCCAGACTGACTCCGGTTGCAATAACGATAGCCTGCCAGGAGATGACCGGCTTCAAATCGCTGTAAACATACAGCAGCCCATCTACGATGAGCGACAATATAATACCGATAACACCGCCCAGCACGCTCAGCACTGCCGCCTCGGTAATAAATTGAGCCAAAATCTGTTTACTCGTAGCGCCGATAGCCTTACGCACACCTATCTCGTGCATACGTTCCGTAACGGTAAGAAGCATAATATTCATAATGCCCACACCGCCGATAAACAGGGAAATAGCTGCTACGGCGATAATCCAAGTCGTCAGCAGCTTCACAATGCTATTGCCGCTGTCAGCGGTTTGGTTCGGGCCTAATACAGCCACATCTTTTTGGCCGCCATGCGCATCGCGCAAGTGCTGATCGATACCAGCAACGGTGTCGTTTACCCGCTTAGCATCGATGGGCTTGACCAAGATCGTATACAGGCCGGCATTATTATTCGTCATGGCGGCAGCAGTGCGGTAGGGGATAAATACGGCATTGTCGAAGCTGGCCGTAGGCGAAAACGGCACGTTGCTGAAATCGGCAAGTACACCGCGCACCACAAACGTTTGGCCGCGGAATACAAAGGTGCGCCCCAGCGGCACGTTTTCCTCAAAGAGGTTAGCAGCCACATTTTTGCCAATAACCGCGGTATAGAGTGACGTCTCGTCGTTACGGTCGTCCCAAAAACCACCGAACTCAACCTTTTGGCTTAAGACGGCAGGCAGATCCGGATTGGTAGCAATCACCGGCGTATTGGCATATGCCCGGTCACCAACCTGCACTGTACCCGAGACAGTACCCAGCGGGGCGGCCGCTCGGGCCTCACCACTTTTTTGAATGACATCGACGTCGCTTGTAGTAAGGCCCAGCGCCGCGTTCATGCCGAATACGGTGTCGATCTGCGTTGCAGCCGACAGTGACATATCCTTGGCCGGTTTGCCGGGCCGTACCGTAACCAGATCTTTGCCGAAGTTACTCAGCTGCTGCGACACTTGCCGCTTCACGCCCTCGCCAATGCCCACAACCGTCACGACCGCTACAATGCCCACAATTACGCCGGTCATCGTCAGCACACTGCGCCATTTCGAGCCGCGGACGCTGCTGAGCGCCATACGTATGTTACCGCGCATCATGGCACTCATTGCTTCTTGCTCCGTGCTTTACGTGTCTTGGTACGGGCCGGTCGCTTTTTGGCCGACTTTGGCGCCTGGCGAACCGGATCTTTGGAGGGCAGTCCCTTCATCAGGCTGGATACGCCCGCCAGGTCGTCTTCTTCGGTAGTTACCGGAATAGTATACATAACCTTGCGGGCCGTAGCCGAAATCTCACCCAGCTTCGTCTCTTCGTCCTGGATGATCGCACCGTCGTGCATATACACCACCCGCGTGGCGTAGCGGGTCAATTCCGGGTTATGCGTTACAAACAAAATGGTATTGCCGGTTTTGTGAATCTCACTGAGCATTTCCATAACCAGCCGTGAACTGGCACTGTCTAAATTGCCAGTCGGCTCGTCGGCAATAATAATTTTGGGATTGTTGATAAGCGCCCGGGCAATAGCCACACACTGGGCCTGACCGCCGCTGAGGTGACGCGGATAGAAG
>JARIHB010000195.1 GCA_029288515.1 Candidatus Saccharimonadota bacterium
ACTTGCTGACTGCCGAATAGCTGACCTCGAATCGTGTGTTTTTGGTTTTTTGATTGTGGTTGACTATTCGGTGTTGGTTGTTTGTCTGCTTGCCAAATTGTTAATGTTCGTTAGCTAACACTTACAGAATCAAGCACTGCCAGCCATAAGCCGCCAATACTTGCCTACACGCACAGCCACGACATCTTTATCGATGCCTGCATAGTCCAACAGGTGCTGCTCGATAGTGATCCGACCTTGCTTTTGGTCGATCTCGCTCTCGCTCTTCCCCATCCGGAATTGGACGTTTAAATCGGCCGTCTTTTCGTCAAGGATATTGCCCTTGAGCAACGGTTCGACGTCTTCGTCCCATACCGATTTTGGGTACAGGTGCAGATACTGCTGGAATCCGCGGGTAATAACTACCCCGCTGGCGAACTCTGCACGAAGCTCAGTTGGTGTGGTCAACCTTCGCTTGTCGTCGAGTTTCCTTTGGAAATAATCTACCGCGGCCATTCGTCGTATTAGTTAATTTGCTAGTGGTTTTTATTTTTATGGTCGAGGGCTTCTTGGTTACCCACGATTACCCACTGCGCCTATACTACTACCCACAGCTACCCACGCACAAGTACTTTTTTATAGAAAAGTGACCCACCTAGGGCCACTTTTCCACAGTTTTGCTTCCTATGTCCATTTATCCACAATATGTAGCGCCCTCACCTATCCACAGGCGCTACACCGCCCCATTCATTCGTATATGTTAGTGACCCGACGTTGTAGGTATACGCGCAGCCATATTCACTAGCACCGGCATACGGGTTGTTTCCTCGCGCATGTGTTCGCCCACCTGATTGAATTCCTCAGCGTAGGCCTGATGCATAACACCCAGCAAGCGGTTATCGGCCTTACAGAAACCGATAGCAACCAGCACCAGCACGGCATACACTACATACTGACGCCGAAAGAAGTGCTCGATATGCAGATGGAATGGTTTTGATTCTTTTTGCTGCTTTTTATTTTTCATGGTTTTGCTATATTATATTAGCAAAACATTAGCAGTTTGTCAAATATATGATAATAAATCTACTGCACTTCAGATGGCGCAAGCGAGGCTGCTATTTCAGCCCACGCTTTTCTGGCCGCAACACTCTCGCTCAGCTCTTTCCTCTGCCAAGCCACCGCCGGTGTAGCTACCTCACCCGTGTCCGGATCAGCGTATCGCTCGGCAATGACCTCGCCCTTCTTGATAATAGACAGCAGCCCCGCCAGTACTGTAGCTGTAGTATCCACTGTCAAAGTAACCAAACCACCCTGACGCTCCCAGTTAGACGTACCGACATCGGACGATGGCGGCTGTGACTCATTATGAATACCACCAGACAAAGCCACAAACTGACTGCGCATGTCTCTCGACATCTTTGTAAACCAAGCGTGGCGCCGCTCTCTGTCCATACCTTCAGTGGGGGACACAGGCAGATTCACTCCATCATGAATACGAGGCACCAGCTCACCGCCAGGCAGGTGGCCGCTCATAAAGTCCTCTTCCCGGCGCTCGCCGAATAGCCCCATACCTTCAAGCGCGGCCGTAAAGAGTATGTTTGTCGTATCCTGATCTCCTGGTCTGATATGCAGTTGCATGCTTCCGCTGCCATCATAGAAAGCGTCAACTGTGTACTCATTGGCAACACCTGTCTCGCCTACCTCAGTACGCGCTATGTCAGACACCGTAGCAGCCTCGCCCGCCGGGCCGCCGTCAGTCGGCAGAAACATAGTCTCTCCCAGGCTTCCACCGCGGTTTGCTCCGGACGAAACACCTCCATTTTCTGGATATAAATAGGTTTCGCCAGACCGTTCACCCATATCAAAATGCATGCTTGTCGTCCTCCCGTTTGCTTATTATCAGCTTAATACTCACAATCGTGCCTATTGTACCACTTTTGTACACCGTTACTATATCTTGGGTTAGTAAAAAGTTAATAATTATTTCATGATTTACGAAGGAACCTTTGCTACGCTAGCCGCGCTATATGACTAAACAGTTTAGGATCCACCAGTTACCGCTCTCTGATCGGCCGCGTGAAAAATTACTGCATAAAGGGGTTGCCGCCCTGTCCGATTTCGAGCTGCTGGAAGTATTCATTGGCAATGGGTCCGGGGCAGCCGATGTGGGATATATCGCCCGCCGGATACAAAAGCTACTTGAAAAAGGTGGCATCGAGGCGGTCTCGCTCGAAAACCTCGTCGCCGTCAAAGGCGTCAGTGTGGCTACGGCCGGCAAAATTATGGCGGCCTTTGAACTAGCCCGCCGACACTGGGTACGCGACAATACCCCGCTCCGCACCCAGCAAGACATACTCGGCCGGCTGGGTGATATCCGCAACAAGCAGCAAGAGTACTTTGTTGCCCTCAGTCTCGACGGCGGCCAACGGCTGATTGCTATGCGCACCATATCCATTGGCACGCTTGATGCCGTCATTGCCCACCCGCGCGAAGTATATGCCGACGCTATCGCTGACCGTGCCGCGAGCGTTGTTGTTGCTCACAACCACCCGTCAGGCGACACCACTCCCAGCCAGCAGGATATCACCCTCACCCAGCAGCTGGCTGCCGCTGGCCAACTGCTGGGCATCGCGCTTCGCGACCATCTTATCGTTAGCCGCACTGGTCATTTCAGCTGCCAACAGCACCATCTGCTCTAGTTTGTTGTTTATTATACCTTGTCTACCCCTGTTATGATTTCCGTTGCGCACGAGGTAACCTGTGCTATTATTCCGGCCACCAGAAACAGATGCAGCATAGGAGAGGAGGGGCAACATGACAAAGGGGTACATCGAAATGCGTAAAACGTCGGCACGCGGCACCGACAGCGTGGCTGCAGACATGATGCGCCACCTGCACACCCGCCAACACCTCGGCAAGGCAGCCGTCATCACCGACCAACCCCTGGCGATACTAGCAGCGGCACGCAAGCAATGGCTCAAGCTGTCGCGTGCAATCCAAAAGCAACGCGCCCAAACGCTCAACGCCGATAAAATCCTCAAATACACCCACACCATCACCCATATGCAGCACCTGCGGTTCACTGCCAAAGGGCCGCTTGAAGCGCCGGGCGCCGACATCTACTTCCTTACGCCGGACAACCTGACAGTTATGCCCATACAATGCTGGACAGTGTATGCGCTCGACGAACCGTCAGCCGACGAAGCTATTGATATGCTCAACCAGCTGCCGGCCGAAGCACTTGTCGTTGACTACCGGCACGGCCTGGCCTGGCAACGGCAGCTGGGGTTACAATCAAAAGAGGCGCTCGAAGACCAAATCCATACTGCTTGGCGCCAGGTCCTTCAATTTTTAGCTACCTGCAACATCGATATAGCCGCCATAGACAACGGCGATATACGCGACGTCGAAGCCATGGACGATGCGCTGGACACCCTTTTGGGCACCAGCCATAAATTTTTGCAGGTAGCCAACGAGTTCCAACGGTCGCTAGAGCTAGCCCGCCCCATACGCGTGGGCAAACCCCTGCGTACCAAGTACGACACGCTCATGCTGCTCGCCCACCGGGTACAGGCTTTATCTCCAGGGGTCTTTACCCAGCATTTCCTGGAGTCGTATAACGAAGACGATACCTTCTTCCTGTACGATATTCTCCGGGCCGTGCGCGGCGGCAGCACCGAGCAATTGGCGGTTGTCTATGCCCGCCACATGGCCGCGGGCCGGACGCACCTGGCACGGGCCCTGCTTACGCAGAGCCAGATGCCGGGTGCCGCCACCAATCGGTTATAGCCTGGGCAACGTCCTCGTTACACGTCACCCGGATACGGTCATAATTCAACGCACCCGGTTTCACTTCAATTGTCAGTATGCCGGGCTGTTTTAGCCGTACGTACCAAAATTCCCGTTCATTGCCTTTCCAAAAGGTGCCGGCTGCAAATGCCATCGGCCACGCGGTGCCCAGCATACGCAATTGCCCGCTAAAGTCTTGCAGTACCGGTACATCAGGCTCGTAACGTATTTCGGCTATCGCAAAACGTGGTATCTGCAGCCGCCGTTTCAGCGCCCATAGCCGTTCCATACCTTCCAGCATAAGCGTCACCTGACTTTCCTGGGTAACGAATCTCATACCGTACCCGTCAACGCTTCCTCCGGCGCATTCACTGCAATCGCCAGCTGGCGGGCCAACGACGACGCGTCGTCATACGTTATGAGCGTTACTAATCCAGCGCTTACCAGTCCCTGATTAAAAATTGCCAGCTTGCCGCCGGACCGCATGGCCAGCACCACCGGTTTGCTCTTGGCAACCATATATCCCATTTCAAATTCCACGCCCACCGATGGATGGTCTTCTACCAGCGCCAGCAGCAGGTCAGCATTATCCAGCGTGCTCATATCCTTGCCTACGCCCCACTCTGGCAATCCGCCAGGCATATGCCACTTGCTATCTTCCATGTCGCAGTACACCTTTACCCTAGCCTCGCTGCGCAAGCTATGCAAAATCTGTTCTATTTTTTGCCGGAAGTCTGGCAGCACCTTGCCGCTATCCGCATCAATCACGTGCGAGAATGACGTTGATAAAAATACGTTTTTCATACCTTCAGCGTAGCCCAAACTCCTTGGCAGCGAAGTAACAAAACTCACACTCTATATTTGCATTAAACACAATCATATTGACTGTTTAACATTTTTAATGTATAACTATAAGCACTATGCGCTACCAGGGTCGCCACGAGATAAACACTGCACAAACACCCGAAACCGAACGAGTACAAGCGTCCTCCGGCGCCCATCGTTCCGAAACCGCCTACTCACGCTTCAAACGCGAAAGGCTACCTCGAGCCCTCATGGCAGTACAGGTTGGCGCCGTAGCGCTCAAAATGTCTCTTGGCTTACACAGCGCTCCTATCGAACTGCCGCCAGTCAAAGATGTACATGCCCTACCCGCTGCTGTTGTCGGATCAAGCGCCACTCCGCCCGTTTTTGTACCTACCGAACGCCCTCACTACGAACCGCGGCATGCCGCCTCTGAGTCAATCCCTTCGTACTCCGAAGTAGCACCTCTCGGTGGCCCAGCCCCAATGGAAGCATCCGGCCCTACCCTGCCGAGCCTGCCTGAACAGGCACGCATCGTAAGAGAACACCCTTTCATAAAAGTTTAAAAACAGCAAAGTTTATTACCGATCTCCCACAAGCAATATTATTGACATAAACAAACAATAAGTATATAAATATACTATGTCTTACACCGGTCGGCACCGCCGAGAAACAGCCTACAGGGCAGAAAACCTAGTCGCATCGGCATCTATCGTTCTGGGTTCTTTTGCAGTGGCTCATGAAATACATTTGGAACCTGGCCAGGCCACCCTGCTTATGACAGGCGCAATGCTGGCAAAAATTACCTACGGAGCATACAACGACATAGAGTCCCACCGGCAATTACAGGCGGTTGCAGACGAATACCGTGCCGCCGCTCCGCAGCTGGAAGCACCACCAGCTCCAGAAGCGGCCCCTGTCGTCGATTCACCCCAGGCGTAAATTATTGGACCGCGTGCCGGTACCGCGCCGAAGTCCTCGCCGCCTGGACAGTGAAATAGCCAGTACAAACGAACCATCAATAGCCATGATATACAGCGGAAATACTACGCTGCGCCACTCATACGGCCCTGCCGCCAGAATACACCCTCCCGCTATTGCACCCATCAGGTAGAATCGAGCCGGCTCAGTATGCGGCAAGCGTACCGTTTTAACCAACGACGGCATGCACGCTATGCAATCGGCGATAATTGACGCCACCAATCCTACAACCGATTCGCCGCTTACAGCCCACAGTGTTATGCCACCGGCGCATAAGCACAGACATACTACGTCCAGTATATTGCGGCCGCCTATACCATGCCGCCATGACAGCACCCACAGGATGGCGCACTCCACAAACGACGCCAGAGCCAGCCATAACCCCGAGCGGTCACCGCCCGCCAGTAATGAGGCGAATGATAAACCGGTAATAACCGTCAGTAGCAGCCTTGTCATACGCTGCGGAAGCGCCGAACCGCGCACTACATCTTGTACGTACGTTGCGGCCGCTATCAAGGGCAATACCGCACCTATTAACAGCAGTACTGTATGCACGTCATATCCTTGTTCATATTCGCGGACAAGTATAAATGACTCGCCAACAAGAAACAAAAAGTTGTCCAAAAAAACGGACAGTATGATACACTAGCGGTATGGAAGCTGCGAATACCATCAGTAAATATCTAGAGAAACTCAGTATCGAGCCGGACGCTACCCGGGTCTATATCGAGCTTATAAAGGGCGGCCCTTTTTCCGCCCTGCAGGTCGCCAAGCAAACACATATCAGCCGCACACAAGTGTATCGTCACCTGGAAGCGCTCCAGCAGCATGGCCTGGTTAGCGCCGAACAACTAAGCTACGGCACGCTATACCGGGCATTGCCTTTAGAGAATATCGAGGGTCTGATTGCCAACCGCGAAGCCGAGACTGCCGCTATCCGCCGTAATCTTGGCAGCATGGTCCAGGCGCTGCACGCACTAGCTGGCGGCAGCGGGCCGAAGGCCGCGGTGCAGCATTACTACGGGCAAGCCGGGCTTAAACAAGTAAACTGGAACCTCACCAAAGCGGAAAAAGAATTTCGCGTCTTCGAATCCGCCCACTTAAGCCAGCACCTCGACCAAGCCTTCGCCCGGCGCTGCCGCGAACAGTTCATACAACGGCGCGTTCGCACATACGACCTCACCAACGCCGAAAGCGTACGGGCAAAAGAGATTGAGCCGTTTGACCGCACACTGTCGCAGTACCGCCACATCGACCCCGACCTGCTAACAATTAATTTTGAGATGTACACCTACGACGATGTAGTAACCTTAGTTGACTATGCCAAAGAAAACGAGATGGCCATCGAGATACGTCACCCGTCGCTCAGTGTCATGATGCAGCAGCTCTTCGATGCTATGTGGGCTGTCTCTATGCCGCTTACGATTTCGTAGCGGTAACAATCTCTAAAATATCTGCCCCGTACGCCTCAATTTTCTTTGGGCCCAGGCCAGGCACCTTTATAAGGTCCTGCGCAGTCTGTGGTTTGCAGCGGGCAATTTCTTCCAGTGTTTTATTGTTAGCCACGATGTAGCCGGGCACATGCTGTTCGGCGGCCAAAGCGGTACGCCAGGTGCGCAGCCGCTCATACAGTTCGCTGTCGGCCGGCGAAAGCGCCGTAGCCTCTTCCATCTGCTTGGCATGCTCGCCACTTTCTTCGTCGCCTTTCCATTGGGCAATATGCGCCGCAAAATCATGCAGCGCCGCACCGCTTTTAGCGCGCAGATCGCTGTCAATTTGCTTGGCCTGCGGGCTCACGCGCAGCGCCATGCCGTTCAGGCCGTCCAATATCAGGTGCTTCAGCGACCGCACGCGGCTAAGGGCCACATAGCCCATGCCCTCTACGAATGCCCGGCTTAAGTCGATGCGCGCCGCGTCCAAGGTCATGCCCTGGCTTTTGTGTACCGTTATAGCCCAGGCCAGGCGCAATGGCAACTGCATCAGCTGAGCACGCCTCTTGTCTCCATCCATTAGTTCCCAGGTGTCGGGCATAGCAGTTACCCGCTTACCATTCACCAGTTCGATAATTGGATAATCGGTGTGTTTTTCAAAGCCAACCACCGTGCCCAGGCTGCCGTTGACATACTTACGATCCTGAGCGTTCTTAATAAACATTACCTGAGCGCCTTCTTTCAGGCGCAGTACCTCGGGCGCCAGGCAGGAGCGCATCAATTGCTCAACATATTGTTTGCCGCCGGACGTTTCCATAGGGTATTCATGCGGCTTGCCGTCCAGCTCATCCAGCTGGGCATTGTTTACATTATCTACGTCCACATTTACCGTCAGTAATCGTGTGCGACTGGCAAACGGATCGTCCACGGCCTGGCCGCGGGACTGTAATGCACTAAGCTGATTGCGGGTCAGTACCCCTTTGCGGATACCGTTCAAAATATCGGTATACTCCTGATCTTTACTCTGTCGATATTGTTTTTCCAGGTAGCAAACAGTGAACACATTTTTTTGCCAAACGTCCGAACCGATCACAAAACCACCCTGCTTGCTGTCCTGCCGGTTCACCGGCGGCAGCTGGAAAAAATCGCCGCATAAAATAACCTGCGCGCCGCCAAACGGCTCGTCGCTTTCACGAACATGCCGCAGTATGTTGTCCACCATATCCAGCCGGAAGTCATGCAGCATGCTTATCTCGTCGATAATCAGCGCGTCGGCTTTGCGTATCAATTCCTGGCGGCTTTTAGCCAGCTTGCCTATAGCATGCTTATCCATGGTGTCATGCACGCCAATACCGCTCCAGGCATGAATCGTCGTACCATTCAAATGCGTGGCAGCCAGGCCAGTGGTGGCAGTCACCGCCACATTCTTACCGCGTTTTTTAGCACGCTTAATAAATGTATTGAGCGTGTATGTCTTGCCCGTACCAGCAGCGCCGGTCAAAAGTACCGAGGCGCCGGATTCCAAAATAGCCAACGCTTCATCCTGCGTCATGTACCTCTTAACCCTCTCCCTTGTCTTTATAGTATACAGCGATGAGCGCTGTTACGGTAGCACAGGTTCACGCCATGCCCCAATTCAGTCATAGATATCATTCTTGATCCTACGTGCCGGCTAGCAGCGTTTCGTCACTCGGTGGTTTTAGTACTTTTTTGCGCTGTACTTCGTAGCGTTTGCCGGTAAGATTCGACTCCATATAATCGTCGTTCAGCAGGTTTACAAACTTTGCCATATCTTTGGGATTCATGATAATAAACGCCCCGTTGTCATCGGTCATCAGGTCCACGCCCAGCTCTTCGGCATGGTCGCTGAGCTGTTCCTGTGTCAGCTCGCCGATCTCAACGTTCTGCAGTTTGTTTATAACCGACTTATTCTCAGCAATTGCTGACTGCAGCGTTACGCCTTCAGCAAAGCTCAGCTTGTAGTGGTTTTCGATCTCTTCAGCTTTTTTGGCAGCGATGCTGTTCTTTTTGGCGTCGTAGCTAAACAAGCGGTCCAGCTTGGACTCGTTAAAAACGTACAGGTCCTGGTCCAGTATCAGCATGTGGGCTTCGGCCGGGATCTTCAAAGCGGCCGCTTCAAACTCTTTGAACGTTTTGCCGTTCACCATCCAGGTGCCCTCACCCTTCAGCATCTGGCCGCCGCTTAAAGCCTTGATGATGTAAAACGGCTGCTTCATTTTGGGGTGGCTGGCACGCAACAGTGCACCTTTGATGCGCTTCAAATCGTGCTCTTCTTCGGCAAACAGTTCAATCTCGCTTTCCTGTGTGCGTACCCAATGCATTACTTCACGCAGCTTTTCAATCTTCTTCCAGCGTACACGATACAACACGCCCTCTTCGCCCTGACCGTCTTCAAAGTCGCGGACCACCATGCCCTCTTCGGCGCCATCCAGCACATAGCCCAGTGCGTTATCGATAAACAGCGGCTGCAACTGCTTATCAAGCGTCGCATCTACCTTGGTCCGATACACTACATTGTTTTTGTTAATCCAAAACAGATCCATCACCAGGTCTTCTTTGTATTCAAACAAATTATTCGCCCAAGCGAATACATCAGTCTCTTGATAGTCGTCATCGTCGGCCAGTATGTCGTTCGGTGCAGTGCCGGCCGGCTTGTCTACCGGCTTCGGGGGTACAGGAGGAACAATATCCTGAATATTTGTTGCTTCCCCGCCCTCAATTGCAGTGTGCTCTTCGTCTTGCATATCAACATTCTACCCGACAGCCTCCCAAAAAGCTGCTGTAAAAAATGACAGCCGCTTAAGGGCTACGCTTTGCGAATGCGGGCTTCGTTGGCCCACTGGTCGGCTAGCTCGTTGCCAGGATCATTGTTGTGCCCGCGCACCCAGGTAAGTGTGGCGTTGCTATTGCGGTACAGCGGGCACACTTCGCGCACAATATCGAGATTTTTTATTTCCCCGCCCTTCTTTTTCCAGCCGTTCTTTTCCCAGGCCAGCGACCATTTTGTAATCACATTAATCCAAAACTCGCTGTCGGTGTATATTTCGCATGGTTCGCCGCCGGCGTCTTTCAGTGCGGCGATAATTGCCTTGCCTTCCATGCGGATATTCGTAGAGTCTGGCTCGCTGCCCAGCACTGCTACCTGCATATCACGAATTACAGCAAAACCGCCGGCACCCGGATTCGGTTCGCAACTACCATCAGTGTAATACGTAAGCATAATTCCGATCATACCACGCGCCGCTGTCGTGCCGGAATGCTTACACGCTAATTACAACAATCTGCTACAATTCTACTAGCAATCATGAGCGCTATACACTCTTCCCACACCCGCCAATCCGGCTTCAGTGTTTTTCTTGTATTAGGCATCGTCGTGGTAGTGGCTATTATTGGCGTTAGCCTGCTGGTTTCCAGCCTGCGAAAGCAAGCCGACACTGCCACCCGTCAAGAACAGAAGGCCACACAAAATACTCACACTACCAAAACACCATCTCCCAACGACTACGCCACCTACAGTAGCGCGGCGCTAGGCTTTTCGTTCGCCTACCCAAAAGCCTGGGGCGCTCTTACCGTCACCGGCGACGGTTCCATGGCGCCGGCCGTCGGCAGCACAACCGAGCTCAAAAACAACACAGACTTTCCTTTTCACCAAGGGGCGCTGACATTTTCCATCAATACACGCAGTAACTATTCCATTACCGGCCAAAAACACGGCGCAACCTATGTGCCGGTCCTCAAAAATACCACCTACAATAACTACGTATGGAAGGTGGTGGCCGTCGACCCGGCCGATATCACCGACAAAATCGGCGACCTGTACAGCGCAACCCTCATCACCAGCGCCACCGGCGCGCAGCTATACGATTTCAATTACAATGATGGCCAAGCCAATATCAAACGCTGGGCGTTCGAGACCAAGGCTGGTTTTGTGACACTTGCTATGCCCGCTTACGGCCCAGCCGGCGGTCCCGGCGGCATCATACCGTCGGCAGCCGACGACGCTGCCCAGCAAGCCATTGCCAATACCATCGCCAAGAGTATCCAGCTTATATACTAACGGTAGTTGTGGCGTGCGGCAGCACATCGCCCAGCGCAGCATACCGCTCTACCCCGCGCAGCCCGATGGAAGCATACGTATTGCTACAGTAGTTCGTGGTAACCACTGTAGCAATAGGCAGCTGAGACAATTCATACTTCGTATATGGCAGCACCACAGCCTGTACTGCCTGCCCTTCCAATAAAGTCTCTAGGTGTTGGTCGTAGGCCTGCTGTGGTGTCTGTTGCACTGTGTTGTCGTGGTTAACGACCCATGAAAACACACGTTCTACCGATACCGAGCGCTCCGTTTTCGGCACCCGATCAGACTTGGGATGCAAACAACGTTTAATAACCGAGATTGCCAACACAAAACGGCGATGCCGCGAACCGATCATTTGCGTAATACCTCGCAGCACCTCAGTCTCAGGCTTATAGCGCGGATCTTTATGGCTATACATAAACACCCGGCGATATAACTGCCCGCCCGGCGATCCGTAATAGACGATAGCCACGTACTGCCCTTTGCCTGCACATGCCACCGGTCGTTCAACCTGTGCCCCTACATAATCAATTGTTAGCATTGGACTATTTATTATAGCAGCATCTATCTACGCTTATGGTGTCATAGCACAGACACCATTTGCAAGCTGCTTGACAGCGCACTGTCCATGTATAAAAATAGGGGCCAATCCATGAGCGAAATACAGTATTCAAACCCGTCGTTAGACGGGTTTAGCCCTAGGGATATCGAAGCGATGCGCGCCGCCGGCAGCATCGCCGATTTATTAGGGGAGCAACTATCAGGCAGCGACCCCCACTCAGCAGCCCGCGAATTTTTAACGTCTACGCCTGCCGGCGAGCTACTGGTGACTGTAGAATTGCCCGAGGACCCCTCACCTTGCACGCTAGGTGAAATCTGGAATCCATTGTTACCACCTCATTACTTTACCGAGTATACCCAGCTTGATGTCCTACCCGTAGCCATCGTTAGTACCAGTCCGGCTAGTGACAGTACTCATGATAACTACTATGTATACCACGTATACGGTAGCCCGCCAGTAGAGAGCGCACCGGAATTAGATACGCCCGGCCAGGAACACTGGGGTGTCGTTGTTGCCGGACATGTAAAGACATACCACGAGCTGCTGCCGACGGAAGAAGTCTTCGGTGATAATGCAACCGAAGGCGGAGATATCGGCCGCTATACCGAAGTAGTATATATCAAACCGACCAGCGAGTATTACGTCGCTGACCAGCATGGCGTCAACGAGCTCGCCCGCACCGTGCAGCATGCCTTGCGTGAGGGCATCGAGCTGCCGCCTATGGAGCGAAGCTATGATTGAAGGCCCACCCGAGTTTACCCCCGAACAGATCAACAGTATACAAGCCGGCGGCGAGTTTGCCGAGCAGCTGTTAGAAACGTGCACCAGCCCGTATGATGCTGGCTTTATGCCAAATGATGGATTATATACCCGAGTTGTTCATACGCAGCCCGACGCAGCTGGCAACTACGACGTCTACCACCTCCAAGGCTACAATGGCGCCAGCGAGCCGCAATTACTCAGCCGCGTCGAACCCAATCCAGTAGACTTCACCAGGCCTGAGTACGTTTCATACAGCAGCCTGCCGGTAACTTTCACGGGGGTTATAGACCTCAGCAACAGTGCCGATCACGGCGTCAACAGCGCAGATTACTGGGTGTATCGCGTGCGGCAGCCCGGCGATCCGCGTGTTCATGAGGGTGGTGTCGTTATGAACTGGCATACGCTGCTGCTTGAGTACGACAAACCCTCTGCGCCCGGGGACATCATAACTACCTCTGAATTGGTCAGCGAACCACGCATCCTCGATGCCGATGAAATCCGCACTCTGGGAGCAACCCTCCGTCACGCAGTCGAACACGGTAACACAGTCGAGCCATAAAGGAGGAATATGACCGAAAGAACACCCGATCTTACTGAATTTACCCCCGAGCAACGCGAGGCGCTGAGAGCCGGCGGTGCGTTTGCCGAGCAGTTGCGAGATATAACAGCTGCCCACTACCCCGAAGGCTTCAACCCCTATGCGGCCGACCTGAACGCCGAAGCAGCGTCTGTAGGTATCGAATTGGATCCACTGCGTGCTGCGACGCACTTCCTTGGCCGCGCGGTAGCCGTAACCGTTACCGAGGGCGTACCACCCGACGTCTGGATTATGAATACACGTTACGGCGACCCGCTAGTACGCCCCTTCGGCGAGGTATACCCCACTTCTTTCCCAGACGACTTCTATGCCCCTTACCGCGGGCTGCCCGTCGACTTCATGGGTATCATTAGCCATGGCACCGCCGGCACCCGTGTGAATGACCAGTTTAGAGTATATGTTGTTGAGCAGCCCGACAACCCCGAGACCCATCACACCGGCGTTGTGGTGGCCATGCATATGGCGGCATTAGGGCGTGAAGACCGCACACCGCCCGGCTCTTCGGTTGCAGAAATGGCAGCCATTACCCAGCAACGCGTCTTATCACATGTTGCAGAGCATGAACCCGACGACGAGCACACCGCAGGCCCGCTTGTTGCAAAACATCTCTACGCGCCCCTCAACCAGCCCGTTATTCTCGCCGCCCGCGACACAAACACCCTGGCCGCCGCCCTCCGCTCCGCAGCCGAACGCGGCGAAGATATCCTATAGCACTAACTCGTAACATGCATGCTTTTTGATACTGCTTAGTAATCAAAATAAAAACTATGGATAGAGGCCTGGTCGCGGCCCGTGCCGATCTGCCTACCGAACCACGGCTGGCAACTCCGCCTCCCGTTCATGGGAAGATTCGTTCGTTCGTCAAATGCAAAAGAAAGAACTTCAGATGCATCGATTCTGTCCAGCCGCTCACTATGCGCTATCGCCGCCATGAGTCGCGCAAACGGCTCGCCCCTGATACGCCGGGCAGCAACGAACTCCTGGAAGTACTTCGTGTGAGCTCCTGCGCTATCGTCATACAGCAGACGGCTGGCCTCGATCGCTATCGCTACCCGCGCGTCAGGCTTCAGGCCATCAGCCTCCATACTTTCATACTTGCTATTCGCCGTTCTTAAAATATATTTCAGCTTACGCGGTGACATTTGGTCTCTAAAATGCAAAAACAACATTTTACAAAACTGAATAACCTGCAGCTTGGCCATTTCGTCAAGTATGTTACCCTCAAGCAAATCGTAAACATACCCATCTAAAACGGGTACGGGCGTACGGAAGTACTCGGTGATGTCAGTGCATTTCAAATACGAGTCTATAGAAGCGTCAAATTTATCCTCGGCCACCGGCACTACGCATTTAATAGCAATATCCCGGCCTTCTAGAGAGCTAAGGTACGCCTTCAGCGTCTCCAAAAAGAAAATCCCTGCTTCACCCGACCTATCTATATCTTCAAGAATAATAGTAGCTTCTTTGCTTTGTAGCTTTTCTTCTATTAAGCTCGTTAATATTTTCTGTAGCTGATATGTTCTTGTCGCTGGTGACGTTTGCAGAAAATGCTCAAGGGTACCAATAACAGCCGCGCCGGGCATCAGCATATTCAAACCCTGGCTGGCGGCTTTTAAGAGGGTTTTCTTATCGTCATTCTGGCGGCCGTCAATATTTTTTTCAACACGGTTAAATGTCCGTTCGTCAAATTGTCTGGCAAGCTCTAAAACAAAATTCTCCCATAGATCCTTGCGCTCAGGATACTTCCAGGCATCGAACTCAAACCAAATTTTATCCGCTGTTCTAGGTCTTAGCTGATGCAGCGCCGTGCTCTTCCCTGAACCATAGGGACCAACCACGCATATAATCGAAAAGTTAGGCGCTTGAGCAATAAGGTTATGGAGCTTCTTTACCGCAAACGAATAATCAAACTTGTCTTCAACGCGATGAGTCTCGCTCAGGAGCTTCTCAAACTTTATAAAACCCATAACGGTGTATACCTATAATGCCTGAACGACATCGTCTAGTTTGACGCGCTTCTGCTCGGCAGTGTCCCGGTCGCGCACGGTAACTGTGCCATCTTCCAGCGTTTGGAAATCAATCACAATACAGGCTGGCGTTCCGATTTCATCCTGCCGGCGGTAGCGTTTGCCGATGTTGCCGTTGTCGTCCCACATGACATTGCCGAATTCTTTTTTGAGCTGGGCGTAAACCTCGCGCGCCTTCTCGACCAGTTCTGGCTTGTTCTTAAGGAGCGGGCTG
>JARIHB010000196.1 GCA_029288515.1 Candidatus Saccharimonadota bacterium
TCCCACATGTGCTGATAAATATCTTTAAATTGCTCTTCGGTACTAAAGCTGTAGGCGTCCTTCATGGTAAATTCGCGCACACGCAGTAAGCCGCCGCGGGCCCGCATTTCGTCGCGGAATTTCTGAGAAAACTGATATATATTAAACGGCAGATCTTTATAACTGACATTAAACTTGCGCACCAGATCCACAGCCATCTCTTCAGCCGTACCGCCCAAGGCAAAGTCAGCGCCGCGGCGGTCGGTAATTTTCATAAGTTCAAAGCCGGTGCTAGTAGTGCGGTTGGTCTCCTGCCACAGTTCTAGAGGATGGAGCGTGGGCATCACCAACTCTTGGGCGCCAGCGGCATTCATATGCTTGCGTACGATGCGAATAATATTATCATGCACGGCCAGGCCCAGCGGCAGCAGATAGTATCGCCCAGCGGTTGACTCACGAATAAAACCGCCTTGCGTGAGCAACCGATGTGACGCGATTTTATAATCACTGCCTTCGGTTTTGGAGGTCCTGCCGAACAATTGCGAGACTCTCATATATTACTCCTTGTGCTGATTTGTAATTGGTTGACGAAAAAATGATAAAAATACTGCGGCCGTCAGGCCGGAATCATCGAAATACGGGCAATACTAGGGTGTAATTGAGTCATTCGCCTCTAGTATATCATACCAGTGTTAATGAGGCACGAAGACATAGAGGTACAAAAAAGCGACGCTATTCTTGACTGCATGCAGCGCGATACCTGCCCACAGATTGCCGGTACGCTCACGCAGGAAACATAGAAACAGCGACAATACAAATGTATCTATACCAGCCACCCACAACACCCCTCCTGCCCCCTCGGCAAGGTGCAACGAAGCAAATAATATACTGGTGATAACCGCCGCCCATGCAAACGGAAGCTTGCTGCGTAAGCCAGTAAATAAGAAGCCACGAAACATAAACTCCTCAACCAATGGTGGTACAACTACTAAGCTAATAAACGTTAGCAAGCGCTCGCCGTTGCTCACTACAGTATCAAAGCCCAGCTCCTGCTTCTGGTCGAGGTCAATGTGGAACAGCGCCTTTGCGAATGCCGTCAGCACCATCACCGCAATAAAATACGCACCGAAGGTAATAAGCACCCACACCGCATCCATCAGCTGAGGCCGGCGCTTGAAGCCAAGCGTCGTTATCTGCGCCTTGCGGTACCGAAGAAACCGCCATATGATAACCACAATGGCCGCCTCGGCAAGCATCAAAAATGCAAACTGGCCGGATACAGAATCAAACCACTTCGCGGCCCGCTCCGGCTGCCAGCCGAGCAGATGCGGCAGCATGTAGGCAACCAGCCCCGCCGTCAAGTAAGCACCGGCCATAGCCAGCGCTGAAACTAACACGGCAGCCGCCGGGCCCCACGTGACGCCATGGGCGTTGCGTGGTTCCGGGTCAAGCAGTGCGGCTGGTTTAGAAGAAACGTTTGACATCAACGATAGTTATTAGCACGATCAACAGAAGCAGGAAGACAAAACTGGCGCCTACGATGCGCTCTTCCATCTGCTGTGATAGTTTTTTACCGAATAGTCGTGACAAAAGCAAGACGTAAAAACGGCCCCCGTCGAGCGCTGGTATAGGCAGTACGTTCATAATCGCCAAACTCAGAGAAATCGCCCCGATAATCAACAGCACAAACTGATACCCCAGCAGGCTGCCATCATGTAGTACCACCACAATGCCCACCGGCCCAGAAACCTGCTCGCTGGCGGTGGCAGTATCACCCTGGAACAATGCGCTTATTGCCACTCCCAGGCCCTTGAATGTAGCAGTAGTAAACTGCCACATCAACCCCAGCGACTGCACTGGCGCCGACCATGTGGCGCGCGTCAACGTATATTCGGTCGGCGACAGCCCAAGGTATGCGCTCCCTTTGGCTTCCGCGTCGGTGCGCAAATGTACAGGCGTGGTAATGACCCGGCCACCACGCTCGTAGGCCACTGTCACGGTCTGGCCGGCGTGCCTCTTGGTGATAGATGGCAGTTGCGTAGCGCTTTTTACTGATTGGTCGGCGACGGAAATAATACGGTCACGTGTTTGCATGCCGGCCTTAGCGGCAGGCGAGCCATCTTGCACGTAGCCCACCAATAGTTCTTTGTGAACAACTTTCGTGTCGCTGCGGACACTATATTGATTATCGATGAGTTGCGGCATGCCCACCCAAGCCCTGTCTCTTATACACATCTGACGCTGCCGACGATAAGGCTCGTGTAGATCT
>JARIHB010000022.1 GCA_029288515.1 Candidatus Saccharimonadota bacterium
TCGTATGCCTACGTGATCGGCGGCTGTGACATTGGTGCCAGTCCCGGTAGCTGCACGCACTTACAAACGCAGGTTCAGACCTTCCAGGTGTATAACAACGACAGTGGCGCGCCGGCCGGCTATGCGGCCGGTACCAACACGGGTGTCACGAATATCGGTGGTAACGCCGCTATACTCAACGGCTTTATATACTATGCCGCAGGGTGTATTACGAACTTCAACTGTAGTACGCCAACGGCCAACGTGTATTATGCGTCCATTAGCGTGAATGGTGTGGTTGGTTCGTGGACACTTGGTAATGCCATCCCGGCAGCACGCGGCTGGGGTAAACTTGTAGCGGCCGGAGGTACGCTCTACTACATTGGCGGCCAGACGGGGTCGGCGACGACCACTGCTCAGACAACGGTCTACTATACGACCGGCTTTAGTTCAGGCAATCCAACATGGAACGCCTCGGCGGCCAGCAACGGCTTGCCAGCGGCCAGAACGCAGTTTGGCGCGGCGGTGTGGAATAACAGGATATACGTTGTGGGCGGCTACAGTACCACGTCGGGCCAGGTCACGGCGACGGTATATGTGAGCCCCCAACAGAGCTCAGGCGGTAATATCACCTCAGCTTGGTCTACGGGCAGCACGTCGATAAGTGTAGCGCGGGCTGGTGCATCGGTAGTGGCCTACGCTAACAACCTGTACGTTTTGGGCGGCTTCGATAACACGAACTACTTGAGCGACACTGAATACTCCCAGATTAACAGCGGTACCGGCAACGCCGGCAGCTGGACGTACAGTACTAGTTTGCCGATGGCCATGGCGTATGGTGAAGGTTTTGCAGCCAATGGCTACATGTATGTTATCGGCGGCCGCACGGCGGCCACAACCTGCCGCCCGGTGTCATTGGTGGCGCCGATCAGCGCCAACACGACGATTGCCAGCGGCAACAACCCGACAGGGGTGGGTGAGTGGTATGAAACCAACCAACGTTATACGAGTGACCGGTATGGCTCATCCGTGGCATATGCTGACGGCAAGGTCTATGTGATGGGCGGCGGCTGTTCTACCTTTGTAACGACCGGTAACTGGATGTACTACACGGCACTGTTGTCGCAGCCGCAGGTCGCCAAATATTCGATTATGATTGATGCCGACACTGATGTATTCCCCAAGAAGTGGCTGCTGAACGGCCTGGACAACTCTATCGGCGCTGCCTGGCAGCTGAAATACCGCTCTATGACGAATACGACAACCTCTTGTACGTCGCCGGCCATGACCACCTGGGGCCAGGAAACGAATGTCGGTGACGTAACACTCGGCACGCCTGGCACGTACACACCAAAGGACGGCAGCGGTACTAATACGAACTGTGCCCGGTTCTTCTATTTGGCGGTTACTATCGACAGTTCGCAGACGTATGGCTATCCTGACGATGTGTCGCGCGGGCCGACTATTACCGACCTGACGCTCCTCTTTACCGCCGATCCGTCAAAGCGTCTGATGCACGGCCGTACGTTTATTGAAGGCGTGCAGCAGCCGGAAGATACGCCGTTCTAGCTAAACTGATCTACAGGGTGCGAATCCGCTCATGTTTGGTATAATGGATGCCATATGAGGGGTCATTTGGAAGACGATACTGACCGGCCGCGGCCTATTTTTTCCCGGAGCGCAGACGGACGTTTGCGGGCCGGCAGTAATAATATAGCTTCAACGCCTGCCGCCGACGATGGACCCGCGCCGCGTAAGGAACCACCATTGCTAATCATTCCATCGCAGCCTCAATCACCACCAATTGAAACTATTCATCAGACCCACATACAGTCTGTTCAACACGTTTCCACGCCACAGGTGGCTAACCATTCGGCTCGACAACCTGAAATGTCTCATACGGCAGCTACAGACGCCCCAGACGTAGGCGACATATGGTCTGAGCAGGAACGTATCCGTCTGCAGGAGAACTGGGAAGAAGAGCAACGCAAACAAGTCCGCAAACGGCGCCGGCGTGAGATGTTCCGCAGAAAGGTGACCGGCATTCCATCGGCTTCTGAACAGTTAGCTTCAATCCCGCCGCAACCCTCTCTCGCGACGGCTGCCGCAGCCGTCATACCGGAACCGGTGCAGAGTGATGCCAAAGAAATTACTTTGAATATCAGTATGCCTTCCATGCCAAAACTATCCTTGCCGAAGGTCCGAGTGCCGGCGTTGCCACGTATCTCAAAAGGGCGCGCTTTACTGTTTGGCGGCATAGCTGCAGCTGTCATTGCGGGCGGAGTGGGCTACAACTTGTATCGTACCCACCACACGGCCAAGCAGCCTGCCGTAAGCAGCGGTGGTATAGAGACGACTGCTAATGGTGTACACATCCAGCACCTTGACCCATCGAAACAGACAGGCAAGCCGGACTATGACACGGTGCTGCCGGCCGGCAAGAAAATTGAGGATTTTGGGGGCTGGGTACGGGTGAGCCCGCCGGATAAGAACCCGGTATATGCCTATGCTGACGAGATTGATGATGTGCTTATTAATGTGAGCGAGCAGCCAGTGCCGGAGACGTTTAAACAAGACGTCGGTACCGCCATGGACGATCTTGCAGCTCAGTATAGCGCTAACGATAAGATTAAGGTCGGTTCGATAACGGCATATGTCGGCACGTCGCTTAAAGGCCCACAGTCGGTGTTGTTCGTTAAAGGCGACTTGCTGATCCTTATGAAGTCAGCCTCAAAGATCGCTGACAATCACTGGGAAACGTATATCCGTTCTCTGCAATAACTAATTCCGCCGATACGAGTGTACTACAGGTGACGTTTGTGTATAGTAACTAGCTGGATAATGCTAGCTCTGAGTGTGGACGGCAAGCAACTTGTCCATAAATGTGGACAAATTTTGTACCTATGTTCGTTTTTTCAAGATATGCGGTGTAAATTTTTTAGGGGTAAATTGTAGTAAAAAACTTGCATGGCAACCATAAGCGGCGTAAGATGAAAGTACGGCATAAACCCCTGTGGGGGAAAACCAAAACGTGGAAAACGAAAATCAGATTACCAACGGCGTAGATGGCAGCGATGGGAGTATACATACTCCGATGCCCTTGGATTCGTTGGGAATACAGCCTCAATCGTTGTCCGCCGAGTCAGAACATGTCCCGTTCGCATTTCCTGAAAAATCATCCAGCTGGCTGGCGCGTTTACAACAGACACGCTGGCTGGCTCTCGGCGTCGCTGGCGTACTTGTGGTGGGGGTGACGAGTG
>JARIHB010000056.1 GCA_029288515.1 Candidatus Saccharimonadota bacterium
CGTCAGATGTGTATAAGAGACAGGTGCAGGATATAAGCAATAACGTCAAGCTATCGGTGAAGGTACTCTCACAGGAAGTACTGTTCTCGCAATTATTCAAACAGCTGGCCGTCATAACGCCGTCAAACGCCACGTTGAGTAACCTTAGCATTACGCAGCTAACCGGCGCGGTAGATATTACTGCCAAGACCACCGACTATACTGCGGCCACACAGATGCAGGTCAACCTGGCCGATCCGGCAAATAAGATATTCAGTAAAGCCGATATTATCAGCATCAGCTGCGCTGCCGGTCCGAGCGCCGGACGGTACCCTTGCACAGTGCTCTTGCGTGCCCAGTTTGCCACCAACAATCCATTCTTATTCATAAACGATAAGGCAGGTAGCAAATGACCGCAAGACGTCTTTATATACTGCTTATCATAGGTGTTGCATTGTCCATTGTTGTATTGTTTGGCGGCGTATACGGCGCGACGCAAGTACTACAGTGGCAGTCAAAACAGCTGGTAGACGCTAAAACGCGCTTGGCTGTATCCGACGAAAAACGTGCACAACTCAATAAAGCCCAAAATGACGTAGAAAAATATAAAGAACTGGGGGCCATTGCCAAAAATATCGTGCCTCAGGACAAAGATCAGGCGCAAACGGTGCGTGAGATTGTCACCATTGCCGATAATGCCGGTGTAAAGCTGGGTACTATCACGTTCCCAGCTTCAACGCTTGGCACAGCCAAGGGGGCACGCTCGCAGCTGACGGCAGTGAAGGACATTGGCGGCGTATTCAGCCTTGATATTACCGTGCAGTCCGACACCACCGCGCCGGTTTCGTTTGATAAGTTCATCAGTTTACTTGATGCGCTTGAGCATAACCGCCGAACCGCGCTGGTAAAGGGCGTTACTATCCAGCCTGATACGACCGATCCCAGCCGCCTGTCATTTACATTGAATATAAGTGAGTACGTAAAGCCATGAAACAAGACATCGATCTTACCAGCATAATCCGTGGCCTTGGTAAAGCCTTACAGCAGGTCAGGCCGTATGTAGGGCTAGCATTCTTCGTTATGTTGTCTTTAATGTACGGCTTTGTGTTGCTGCAACTTAATACGCTCAGCAGCGCGCCGGTTGACGAGACGAAGGTAACGCTTCAGGCCAGCACCTCACCCACGCTTAATGTCGACCCTAAAGCTGCTGCTCAGCTGCAATCACTTAAGGATAACAGCAGCAACGTAGAGGCGCTCTTTGAGCAAAACCGTACTGACCCGTTCCACGAATAGCCGTACCACAGGGGCCAGGCTTTCCATAACGCGCTATATCTGGTATATACTAATACTACATGACGAAAGTAGCACCGACAAAGCCGCTTCTGATTTTGCTTTACGGATACCCGGGATCAGGCAAAACATACTTTGCGCGACAATTAACCCAGCACCTGCAGGCCGCCCATGTGCACGGTGATCGTATTCGGGGCGAACTATTCGACAAGCCTCGCTACGACAAAGAAGAAAACGAAGTTATCGCCCAGCTCATGGATTACATGACCGGCGAATTCCTCAACGCTGGCCTGAGCGTGGTATACGATACAAACGCCATGCGCGCCGGCCAACGCCGTTTACTGCGTGACATGGCACGCAAAGTACATGCCCAGCCACTGCTTATATGGTTCCAGATTGATACCGAAAGCAGTTTTGCCCGCACGCAAAATCGCGATCGCCGGCGCTCCGACGATAAATTTGCCGCGCCATACGACCGTGCTTTCTTTGACCGGATTGCCGGAGCTATGCAAAATCCGCAAAGCGAAGATTACATTGTTATCAGCGGCAAGCACACCTTTGCCACGCAGCTCAGCGCTATAATGAAGCGCTTACGCGAATTAGGCAACGTGCCATCCACTAATGATGTGAATGCCAAGGTAGTTAAACCGGGCCTCGTAAACCTCATACCCAATCCTGCCGCCGGCCGCGTTGATCTGGCGCGCCGCAATATCATGATCAGATAGGGGCTGCTACTGCCTATGGCCATAAAGCAAATAGAAATACCGAATATTGGCACGGTTATGCTATATAAACGCCGCGGCAACCGTTCGCTGCGCCTCAGTATCGGTTCAAACGGCGAAGTACGTGTTTCGATGCCGTACTGGCTGCCATACGAAGCCGGCAGACAGTTTGCTATTTCGAAGTCTGGCTGGATTGCCATACACCGCGTAGCGAAACCGGCAGCGCTACAGCACGGACAGCCTATCGGTAAGGCTCACCGGCTCCACTTTCAAAAATCATACGACACGGCCCGCATATCAACCCGGCTAAAAAACAACCAGGTCGAGGTAACATATCCATCACACATTTCCGCAGAAGACAGCGGTGTGCAGGCTGCAGCCCGCACAGCGAGCATCCGGGCGCTACGCAAAGAAGCTGAACAGCTCTTACCATACCGCTTGCGTCAATTGGCTGAGCGGGACGGTTTTACCTACAGAAGTGTAGGTGTTAAGCAGCTCAAAAGCCGGTGGGGGAGCTGTAGCTCTCAAAAAGAAATCGTACTCAATCTATATCTTATGCAGTTGCCCTGGCATCTGATAGACTACGTGTTGTTTCATGAGCTGACACACACCAAAGTAATGCAGCACGGTCCACCGTTCTGGCAGGAAATGGAACGCCATGTGCCATATGCCAAGCGGCTGCGCAAAGAAATAAATAATTACCATCCAATGCTATCGGCGCCGGGCAACACTGTGGCATAATGTGCTTATGGCAAAAGGTTTTCTGGCGCGGCGTGCCGCAGCCAAGCAGGATAAGCTCGACCATGAACGGCTGACGAGCTTGGTGAACAGCATGGCCGACGGCGTACTGGCCGTCGATAAAACCATGAAAGTAGTGCTGAGCAATGGTGCGGCGCTGAATATATTGGACGTAAACAGCAGCCTTCGCGGCCGCAAACTGGGCGACGTGCTGCACTTAAAAGACAAAAATAATCAGCATATAGACGTCGAGGAGCTCGTTACCAAAACGCGTACACCTACCAGTAATCGCGATTTATTATTGCCGTATAGCGACGGCAGTGCTATGAATCTGTACCTAAGCATTGCCCCAGTACACCTGGGTTATGGAGGCGGCGTTGGACAGCAGGGATTCGTGCTGTTACTACGCGACATTACGCACGAAAAATCGCTTGAAGAAGAGCGAGATGAGTTTATCAGTGTGGCGAGCCACGAGCTGCGCACGCCTATTGCTATCGCTGAAGGCAACATCAGCAACGCACAATTTATCGTTGATAAGTCAGGCGATATCGAACAAGTAAAAAATGCCTTGAAACAGGCGCACGATCAGATCATGTTCCTATCCAGCATGGTAAACGACCTCTCTACGCTGTCGCGTGCCGATCGGGGCAAGCTGAATGTGGAGATTGAGCCTATTAACGTATCTGACTTAATAAAAGACCTGGCAACTAACTATACACCGCAGGCCAAAGAACGCCACCTCAAGCTCCTTACCGATGTATCGCCAAAGCTACCAATATTAGAATCCAGCAAGTTGTATGTCCGCGAAATTTTACAGAACTTTATAACCAATGCTCTTAAGTATACCGAGAAGGGCAGCGTGACGCTGCATGCAGCCGCCGGGGAGAAGGGTATACGG
>JARIHB010000062.1 GCA_029288515.1 Candidatus Saccharimonadota bacterium
GCATACGAGATGTAGCTCCGTCTCGTGGGCTCGGAGATGTGTATAAGAGACAGCTCCATAGCTGCTCGAATATAAGCCGCTGCATGGCAGCGGTCCGACTATCCTTAATGACTACGCCATAGGGTGTAAGGTCACTTGATATAGAAATGATAGCCATTTTCGAACCATAGATCAGCACGTAGCTGGATACGTCGGCGGCGGCCTGTTCGGTCGGGAGCCATTTACGCTCGGCACCTTGCGCCGGTTCGCCGCCTTCGCCTACCGAAATAACTTTTACCTTTATGCCTTCTGCGATGCGGCGGTCAGTAAATTGCGGAAATTCGCGGTAGAGGTATTGGCGAATATGTTTATCAGAGTAAGCGTAGTAGTAGGGATCTTTCATACCGCGGCAGGTCTGCAGCACATCTTTAAGGACCATCACTACGCCGTCGTCACCTTCATAGTAGCGTACTACTGGGCGGCCTGACGGCGGCGCATGCTTGGCAATAAGCGTTGGTACAACTGCCTTAGCTGCGGTGCTGGCATCAAGCAGGTCGCGGCGTTTATCACGAATAAGGTCATAAATTTTGTCCGGCGATTCCGCCGTATAGTATTCGCGCTGGCCGCGTTTTTTAACGCTTATGAGCCCAAGAGTTACCAGGCGCTTCAATGCTTCATAGGTAGTGCCGCGGTTAATACCAGTGTAGGCGGCAATTTTACGGATAGATACCGTGTCGACTTGCAGAAGGGCTGCATAGGTGAGGGCGTCGGTGCGGCTTAAATCAAGGCTGAGTAATAAGTCAACAAGCCTGGCATCAAACTTCATAGGCTGTCCGTGCCGCTCTTAGGCGACTGTTACTCCTAATGCCGTTAATGCGCTGCGCAGTGCAGCTGCATCAGTGAAGGAAATGCCGGTAATCCCGATTTTCTCGGCAGCGGCGACATTCCTTGGGTTATCATCAGTAAAGATTGCTTCCTCGGGTTTGACGCCGAGCCGCTCCAACATCATATGAAAGATGGCCGGATCGGGTTTAGATACGCCGACATCAGACGAGATAATAATTTCGTTAAACAGGTCGGCCAGGTTATGACGTTCCAATATCGGGCGTAACTCTTCACTGTGGGTGTTTGATACCAAGCCGGTCAGGTACTGCTTGCGCAGGCTGCTGATAATAGCTACAACGTCGTCGTCAACGCGGGCAAGGGCTTGAAACTGGTCGGAGACATCCTGGGCAGTCTGGCCGCTCAACGTAGCAAAGCGTTCTAGGTATTCCTGGTACCCAATCTTGCCAACGTCAAGCAAATCCGAAGCCTCAGCATAGCCGCCTTCGCGCTTTAGGCCGCGCTCCTTCAGCCATGTTTTTTGATAATCGTGATGAATAACATCAAAAAAATCAAAAATTATAACTTTATACATGTGCATCTCCTGGAGCAAGCAATTGGCTTAAACTGTTATAGATAGTGATTTGGGTAGCAGCGCGCTGTGCGCAGTAATCGTATCGTGTAGGGTATTGCGTTTCATCATAAGACCAATAGTCGCGGCCGTCAACGATATCAACCAGGTAACGCATGCCTAGCTCTACTGCAATCCGCTGCGTCGCTGCAATAACCCATTCCTGGAATTGTTCTGGCGATACGTCAGGCATGGCCACGCACCGGTAGCCTTCGCTAAAGTGTTGTAGTTTGGCTAGCGGCAACGGCTCGCCATGGAGCACTGAATCTTCCACCACCGAGCGCAGCATGTCGCCGATGTCGACCCAGATAGTCCCTTCCATAAGCGTATCCCAGTCAATGTAAGTAAAAGGTTCGCCACTGCGGAATAACATATTGTCGGTCTTCGGATCGGCGTGAATTAGCTGGTTCTCGGTGTCTTCCGGCAATTCGAGAGTGGCATAGGCATCCAGCAATACGTCAGCCATGGCTTTCGTCTCAGCGTCGGGCAGTTTGTCTGCAAAATCTATAAAGTGTTGGGCGATGTACGGCGTGTCGTGGAAGTGGTCGATAGAGTGCGGCTCGTGGTCTAGTTTTGCCAATGACGCATGCATTGCAGCTAACAATCCGCCGTATCGGGTATATAAGTCGGGACTCTCGCTGTTAAGCGGTTTGTCACCATCTGATTCTACAAAGGTCATAGCCCGCCACAAGCTGCCTTCTTGATCTACGAAGTCTACCGCGCCAGCCTCAGTCGGCACGGCCCGTGGTACCTCCCAACCTTCATTCGTCAGATGATCGGTAACGACTACAAAGTCGCTGGTGATGCCACGTTTAAAAACGGCGGTATTTATTTTTTGCACGATGATTC
>JARIHB010000082.1 GCA_029288515.1 Candidatus Saccharimonadota bacterium
AGGGAACCGGTATCGGTTTGGCGGTGTGCCGCAAAATAGCCGAACGGCACGGAGGGAGCATTACGGCTACCAGCAAGCCGAATAACGGCTCAACATTTTATGTAACATTGCCTGTGCGCCAAAAGAAAGTGAGGAAGCAGCATGAATGATAAGTCGGGAATCACTATCTTGATGGCCGATGACGACGATGACGACTTTTTGCTTACTCAGAAAGCCTTGGCAGAGAGCAAGTTGCTTAACAAGCTATGCCGCGTAAAAGACGGTGAAGAATTGCTCGACTACTTACGTGGCAGCGGAGAATTTGCCCATCAGGATTGCGCTCGGCCGGGTATTGTCCTGCTTGATCTTAACATGCCCCGTAAGGATGGGCGGGAAGCACTCAAAGAAATCAAGTCCGACCCACAGCTGCAGGATATACCTGTTGTCGTATTTACAACATCTAAAGCAGAGGAGGACATTTTCAAATCATACAAGCTGGGGGTTAACTCGTTTATCACCAAGCCGGTAACGTTCGAGAACCTTATACAGGTGATGCAGACCCTTGGCAAGTACTGGTTCGAAATTGTCGAACTGCCAAAGCACCATGGTGAAGACAAAAGATAAAACGCGCTTACTACTCGTCGATGATGACGAGGACGACTACCTTATTCTTCGCAATCTGCTGGCTAAAATTGCTGGCGCACCGTTTAGGCTGGAGTGGGTGGCAACCGTTGAACAAGCCCTGCAGGCCATAAGTGCCAGCGAGCATGATATTTACCTTGTGGACTATCGCCTGGGGCCAGAAGACGGGCTGGAGCTGTTAGCGAATTTTGACCTTGTGCAGCGGCCTGAGCCATTCATTATACTCACCGGCGCCGGTGACGACCGTGTGGAAGCGCGGGCCATGAATATGGGTATCGCCGACTACCTGGTTAAGGGCACGTTTGACGCCGAATTGCTGTCCCGCGTGTTGCGCTACGCTATCCAGCGCAAGCATATCGAAGCACAACGCATTGAACAGCTATTGGAAATAAACCGTTCAAAAGATGAATTTATTGCCCTGGCGTCGCATCAGCTGCGCACACCAGCTACGGCAGTCAAGCAATACGTAGGTATGGTGTTGGAAGGATACGCCGGCGATATTACCGACTACCAACGTCAGCTGCTGATCAGCGCGTTTGAGAGCAATGAGCGGCAAATACGCGTCGTGAATGATATGTTGCTGGTAGCCCGGCTGGATTTAAAGAAGATGACGCTCAACCAGGAGGCAGTTAACATCGGGCAACTGCTGGAGCGTATTATCGCTGATGCCGTCGGCCCCGTGAGCCAACGCAAGCAGAAACTGCGCTTTCACGCGCCGGCTCGTCCGCTGTATGCCTTCGTGGATCAGGAATACATACGCATGGCCATCGGCAATATTCTGGACAATGCCAGCAAATACACGCCGCATGGCAAGCAAATTACTGTCAGCGTGCACGCGCCCGGGAATGATACGGTCAGCGTCACCATCCAAGACGAAGGCGTTGGTATTGCCAAGCCTGATCTGGAACGGTTGTTTAAAAAATTTTCGCGCATACACAACCCGCTCTCCATAGAGGTAGGCGGCACTGGCCTGGGGTTATATTGGTCAAAGGAAGTCGTAGAGCTGCACGGCGGCGGTATTGAAGTATCTTCCACGCCAGGCGAGGGTTCAACGTTCACCATTCAGCTTAGACGTATAATGACACCGCGGCAGCCGTTCGGCAGGGGCGCATCACAGAGCATGTAAAAAGAGGCGGGGTAGCCTCTTTTAACACCTTTTAAGGGCGACGGCGGAATATCCACCGGATAAGCGCCGCCCAAAAATGCCGGAAGTACACTGCGCTGATCAGCAGCGCCGACACCAAAATAATGGCGTGGTACGAAACATCATTATAGTAGTGGTCGGTCAACGACAACCACATGCCGGTTTCGTCTACAGCCAGCGACAGGCCCACGCCGTAGACGATCGCCAGCCACCGATTGCGGTGCAGCGCACCAGAAACACCAATAAAACCAGTGATTGCCAGCAGTATAAACCCGTAGCTGAAATGGTGAATATGAGTGCCCGCAACATCAAGGAACAGCGCCGGGAACAGCCGCACCGTCCAGCGCGACAGAGCAAAGGTGACAATAAAGCTGGCCAGTATACAGAATGTCAGATCATCTTGACGGCGGCCCATGACGACATCGCGATAGAGGTGTACGAACGGCCAGAGGACCCCCTTTAGGATTCGCTTCATACCTTCATCATAGCACCGTTAATTGTTCGGTATGGGCGAAGTGAGATAAATTACTGTCCGTACCAACGCCTTGCCGTACTATAAAAGCAGTTAAGGAGACGAAATATGTTGGGAACAATCGTATACTTCCTGGCTGGTGTTGCCGAAGCACTGCTGGCGTTACGCATCGTATTCCGGTTGCTGGGTGCTAATCCGGGCAGTGGATTTGTTGCAGGAGTATACAACTTCAGCCAACCGCTGGTGAACCCCTTTGCCGGGATTTTCAATCAGCCTGCCGCAACCGCCGTCGGCCAGGGGGCCGTGACGCCGAGCGTGATAGACTGGCCGGCAATTGTAGCCCTCATTATTATCGCCATTATCGGCGGTATTGTGGGGCGTATTGCCTATCACCCACGGCACGTGGGCGTATAGGACGCTTTCTTTTTATAGTGAACAAATACACATAAACGGCCGGCAGGTAGCCGGGTAAAGGCAGCCGTAGCTGCCGAAAGGGAGTATATGCGTAGAATTTCATTTGTATGGTCGGCTCAGAACCCGTTTTGGGCGGGTCGCGGCGGGTCGGAGAATTACACTGCCGGCCAAATGCGCGAGCTGGAGCGGCGGGGTATCCCCACCCGCTTGATCACCATCGGGCTGGGCGAAGATGATGGACGCGACGGCTTTCCAGACCTGCAGTTTACGGCGCTCGATACCAAAGAAGGACTGGCCGATATCGACGATACGCTTGTATTCGTAACCTACCCGCTGAATGTTCCCACCAAGCACCCGTCGTATGCGATCCTGCACTGTCCGCTGCAAAGCTGCGCCCGGCCTGATACGCTATTTGACCTCAGCGGCATTGATGCCACCAACGTTTTGGCGCCCAGCAGGTTTGCTGCCAAACTCTGGGGCCGCACGCTGCGGATGCGGCCAGGCAAGATTCCAGCCGTCTACCCGTTTGCCGAGCCATGCTTTAGCCAGGTGGTGCGGCCGCCACGAACGGGCGACAAGACAAAAATTCTGTTTGCCGGCCGTCTGACCCCCGACAAAGGCATCTACACCTTGTTAGCTGCACTGCACATGGAGGGCACGCAACACCTTGAGTATGAGCTGACCGTCACCGATGCCGCCTCGAACACTTCGGACGGCCAGCTGATACTGCCTATGCTGCAGGTTAACCCGCTCGTTAACGTTGTGCCGGCACGCAAGACGCCGCAAGAGATGGCGCAATTGGTGGCCGAACACGACATTGTGCTGATGCCGTCATCTGACATCTTTTGGCAGGAGATATTCGGTATCGTGTCGGTAGAAGCGCAGCATGCCGGCTGCCGCGTGGTAGCGTCGAACGCCGGAGGCATACCTGAAACCGATTGCGGCGGCATGGTCTTAATTAAGCCGGACGACCCGCAGGCCCTGGCTAGCGGCATCGCCAAGGCTGCCTACCTGGGTCCGCTTACCGAAGCCGAACGCCTGTACGCCTGTACCAAGTTTACGGTTGCCCAGTCGGTAGACAAGCTGCTGGCCATCATGCAGGCCAACGAACAGCGCCTGAAGCAGTCACTCCTACCCAAGCAAAGCGGCCTGGTATGGGGGCAGCTCGACAATGCCATTGTCACCATCGGCAGGCAGTTGGGACCGCGGCTGACCGGCGAGATTGATTGATGGTATAGCTCTATGCGATCAGAATAACTACGATTGAATTTTGCGGGCGCGCTGAACAGCCCGCGCCAGGTCCCACAGCGCCCATGCCCGTGCACCAGGCATATTGGACCCGTAAGATGCATTGATATACGCTACGCTTTGCTGTGCTTCGTCAGTATCGCCGGCAGCTATAAGAGTTTCCACGAGCTGGCGCATGTCGTCATAAGGCAGCTCAAGCCGACGGTATGCCAACACCAGCTGTTTAGCCAGCTCAGGGGCGCGCGAACGGTCCAGTCCGACCGCTGCGTCATAAGCAGCCTGCGCATATACTCTATGATAGTTACGCAGCGCCGGATCAGGCTGTGAGTTATCCGTATCCGGTACGTGTGCCTCGCTAAGGTGCTGCATCATAGCGGCGGCCAGTCCGTCAACATCATCAGCAATGCGCATCCGGGCGATATCGTGATGCATGCGCAGCGCCGGATCAGCAGACAGGGCCAGCTCATCAAGCTGCAATGCTTCGAGGTCGGCCGACGTCCTGACATACTGTACGCAATTAGTCCACGCATCACGCAGTGCTTCGCCGGGCGGCATTACACGCAATATTTCCTGGGCGCCAGCCACATTGCCGTCAAAGGCAAACCCTCGGGCGGCGCGTGACAGACGCTCGTTGTGTCTCTGCATAGCCACGCTGCCATGGTTGCCAGCTTTAAGCGAACGAGTAGTAATCGCATCTATCAATTTTATTACGCCCTCAGGTGGATACCCGGCATGTCTCATCTCAGCCTCAGTATACCTATACACGGTCGCTACAATTCGCCCATAACTATGCCCATTCTGCCGGAGTACTTGAACGCCATGCTCCCAAATACTCTTAAAGAAAGTTACGCGCTCATCGGTACAAAGAAGGGGATCGGCAAGCACTGCTGACCCCACCTGCAAGGCGTCTTCAATAATTTGAGGGGTCGGCTTCACCCTTCGAATTTCATCGCTATAACGAGATACAAGCGTTTCGCGCACTGCCGGATCAACGACGGCTTCTAGCATAGAGGGGACACTATACCTAATAAGCTCAGGCGAACGGTCAGCCAGCTCAGCAGCATGGCTATCAAATGCTTCCTGGGTGGTTGTTGCATCACGGTTCGGACCAGGGCGGGTAAGGTCGTACGCCCGGGAGAGATACCGCCTGTACCACCGGTCGTCATCATCAACAGCATAGGTATCTATCCAGACGTCGGCTGAGACACCCAATGTATTACAGGCGGCCATGATTTGATTATTGTATGGCGTTTGCAGTGGCTCGTAATAGGCCTTTGGCTTCTCTGTTTCCTGGCGTTCCGCTTCATATAATAATTTACCAATTTGTTCGGCTTCCAACAGCTTATGCAGTTCGGCTTCCACAGCTTTGTCTCCCATCAACGTACGCGCGCACATGACATGCACGTTGTGACTATCTGCCAGAGGGAGATACTCAGCGAACGCTGCCGCATCATTAATCCGCGCGGCCTCCACTACCATTTCATCCGCAACGCTTCGCGGATCCTGGAAGAAGCTGAATGGCCCATCGGCGCTTATGCATGCTTTAATGCCGTCGATGCACTCCCTGTACACTGTCTGTAATGGATCAGGCGGTGTAATTGTCTGTTCTGAATTGCTTGCCGCGTCAGTAGGCAAAAGGTCTGGTACCGGCAGATCAACTGGTTTGTTGTAGATTGCATCATAGCCGGAAAAACGTAAGCCTTCCGGCGGCATATGGTATTCCGGTTCTCCTGGTTCTAAGCTTTCACCGCCGTCGATCATGCAGGTTATTATACTGGCACGCGCTTACTATACAAGACGGTCTAACTGGAGATGTCCGGAGTTTTACGTACGCGCTTGGCGGCTTGGGTCAGATCCCATAGGGCGTTCATGCGCTGGGGGCGGTACGCTGGGCGCTGCTTTATATACTCTACAGCCCGCTCAGCTTCTTCGGTGTCACCAGCGGCAATAAGTATAGCACTCATAGACTCCAACAGACGGGGAGGGAGGTTGCGCTGCCGGTATAAAGGCAACACTTTCCTGGCGAGTTCAAGTTGTCTGTCAGGAGCTATCCTTCCCATAGCGTTGAAGGCCGCGGCAATATATGTAAAGTCTGCGCCAGCTTGCACTTGAGGGTCGTCCAGCTGCAGCATGGCGGCGTGTTCGGCAGCGCGGGTCATAAGCGTGTCAACCTTATCGTTAATCCGCAGGCCCGTAATTTCCTGATGTACAGAAAACACATCGCTACGGCGGTCTGGATCTGCCGCCCAGTCCATCTCGAGCGCAGCAAGATCGGCTGGTGATTCTGCCAAATCCATACACTCTTTAAACACGATGGTCTTTTCACGCACATCGCCTTGATCTGCAGGGGCCATTGCGCTAATACAAGTACGCGCTCCTTCAAAATTACCCGCCTTCGTGTATCGCCTGGCGCTTTCGGCCAAACGTCTATCACGCATATACGCAGACTGTTCAGTTTGACGACCTTCCTTTTTGGCACGGGCCTCAAATGATTCATTAATATACTCGACGACTTTACCTGGCTCGTTAGGGTACCGGCTGTGCAACCACGGTCCGACGAGCAGATACATCGATCGTTCAGCTGAATCCCACCCATATTTTTGAACCTGTTGCTGGGCGTATTGGCGATGCACCTGCAATACACGACGCAGCCGCTCTGGCGTGTTCAGTGCCGGATCGTCGAATACCATGCCGCCGACACTCATCGCCGCCTCATACCACGTTTTAGACACGGAGTCCTCGCTAAAATGGCTCAAGAGCTGATCGGCAAACCGGGCACGGGCCTCCGGGTCTTTTATACGGTCTTTTACGAGAGCCGTGTGGTTCATGAGGAAATCCGGATTCACCTTTGCCAGGCCGAGGACATGTTCGTCATATTGCTCCTGTAATTGTCGGGCTTCAGGGGTATCAAAGCTGCCGCCAGCCGCTTCATGTTCGCGCTCCAATCGCGTCGCTGAGTATTGCTCCCTTTTAAGCCAACTGTCCTCCGGACCAATGGCATAGGCTTCGATCCAGTGGTCGGCGGGGATGTTGTGCTCGGCGCATCGTTTTAATAGCATGTTGTGCTTTCTTGTGAACGCGCCAGGGGAATGGGGTATCGCATCTGGTTTTTCGGCGTAGAGGCGCGCCAGGTGCTCGATAACGTCTCCTTTTTCCTTTTCCAGCATTGTATGCACCTCGCTGGCAGCTTCAGCGTCCCCCAGCAGAGTCCGAGCAAACTGTACGTCGATGCTTGTTTCGGGCAAAGTATGCGGGAGCTGCTCCAGCAAATTGATACATCGCTGGGCCGCTTCGGGATCGTTATCGCAAACGGCATCAAACAATATGCCTTGCACTAGATCACATTCCTCCAGGGAATATGTTTGTTCCGGGTCACTAAAAAACAGCTTCCTTGGGCCTACAGTATCCTTGTCGAAAGACGGGTCTGCAAGATAGGCATCCAGCGCCGTAGTGCAACGTGCAATGGCGAGGTCGGCCGGACTTGGCATTTTCTCGCCCGCGGGCGTACCGCTAATACCACTTGTCAGGCTGTCAACGCTCGTGGGCAGCAGGTCGGGAGCAGGAAACATAGGCTCGTCTGCCGGAGGCCGTGCATAAGATGCCATAACCTCTTGCCATTGCTGCGCAAGAGGGTCATTGCCGTCGCCAGTTTCACCGCCGCCTGAATCCATCATGGACAGTATTATACCTACTGTCAGTACACTTGCAAGCGCCTTACTGCGTAAACAATACGGCCTCGTAAGGCAACAGCTCGACCGTACCGTTCGCACCGTCTGTCAGATTGGCGTCTGGATTGCTGGAGACCACGAATTTGTGTAGCTTTACACCGGGCACGCACGTTACCGGCTGGTCTGAGAAATTGATGAGCACCACGTGATACTCATCTTTATAACTGCGTACGTAGCCCACTAGGTCGGGATGGCCTAGCTCCAGCACCTGCACAAAACCATAACGGAGTGATTCACGCTCATTGCGGAGCGCCATAAGCGTCCGGTACAACGTATAAAACGAGCGCGGGTCGTCCTTTTCAGCTTCCACATTGAGCGTCTTGTAGTCCGGGCCGATCGGTAGCCATGTTTCGGTAGAGGTGGAAAAACCGGCCTGGTGGCCTGGCGTCCATTGCATCGGCGTACGTTCCGGGTCGCGTCCCTGGCCCTGCGGGTCGCCCAGCGCTTCCGGATCCTGCACTAAATCGACCGGTATGGGCACATCGCGCATGCCGATTTCCTCCCCATAATACACAAACACCATGCCGGGCAGGGTAAGCTGCATGAGCGCAGCCGCGCGGGCGGCTTTTTCGCCCAAACGGCTCACCATTCGACTTTTATCATGATTGCCAAATGCGTAGCTGGGCACGCACAGCGGATTCAACGATTCAAGCGCATGATGGAAAACACGTAAGAACCGCCGCCACGGCTCAGCTTCCCAGCGCAGCATCAGTCCCTGGAAGTTGAACGGCGCAGCCACCTGGGGGTCGATGCCCTCATAAAAGGCCAGGTATGCTGCAACTGCGTCGCCGTCCTTTGGATAAGCCTCGGTTACCATAAACCGCTCCTTTTGAGCGAAGGCGGGTTCGTGCAGCACGTGTGCGAGCTCGCTGAGGTAGGCATACGCGGCCGGCCAACCGCAGCTATTAACGTGAGTCAGCATCTTGTACCGCTCGTCCTCCTTAGGGTCGAATGCCGGATTTACCGGATCATTACGGAAAAAAGGGTCTTTAGCTATCCAATACACCGCGTCTACCCGGAAACCGTCCACGCCCATGTCCAGCCAAAAGCGCATCACATCCTTAACGGCAGCCCGCACTTCGCTATTTGACCAGTTGAGGTCGGGCTGAGCGACATGAAAACTGTGCAGATAAAATTGCTTTCGCTCCGGCACCCATTCCCAGGCGCTCTTACCGGTGAATACATCTATCCAGTTATTGGGCGGCAGGGGATGACCAGGAGTGGAGTCGGGGTGCGGATCTTTCCAGACATACCAGTTAGCCTTGGGATTATCGCGCGACTGCCGCGATTCCTTAAACCAGGGGTGCTCGTTGGAGCTATGGTTGGGCACCAGGTCGATCATCACCTTAATGTGCCGTGCCTCGGCTTCGTGTATTAAACGTTTACAGTCGTCAAGCGTGCCAAACATCGGATCGACATCACAGTAATCGGCGATGTCGTACCCAAAGTCAGCCATCGGCGACGGATAGAACGGCGAAAGCCAGATGGCGTTTACGCCTAACTCCTGCAGATAATCCAGCCGGCTGATAACGCCGGGCAGGTCACCAATGCCGTCGCCATTACTGTCTTGTATGCTGCGCGGATATATTTGATAGACGATGGCGCCTTCCGGCCACCGGTGAGTAGTAGGGAGCGGTGTAGTGTGCTGGTTGGTTGTCATTATCTATGATTACCATAGCCATTTCCGCAGCGTCTGTGAACAAACTCACTCTCTGTGCACGAGCAGCGGTCTATTCGTCGCGGAATTGATGAGCCAGATAGAGGGGTTGGTCGGTGGCGGCATTGTAGGCTTTGATGCGTCCTACCACGTCGTCGACATCAGCGTAGCCCATAGCCTGCAACGTCAGCAGATCGGCGAGCGACGGCTCACCACTGGCTACAAGAGTAGATGCGAGTCCGAGCTTAGTCAGTTCAGCCCCTACGGAGGTAGTAAATATGCCGACCTTCAGCCGGTCATAAGGACCCTCGTCGGCGGGCGGGTCAATGCCTTCGGGGAGCGGGCTATAGCCCAGCACCAGTCCATGCCGGATTGTTTCCGGGGCGGCGCCGGCGGCGATAAGCGCTTCGGCCGTGCACTGGCTGTGTGTCATCCTGCCATCGGCAAAGCCCCGGTGGGCGTCAGTCATATTATCCTCACCCACTACCAAGCGTAATACATGCAGTATGCCCTCACGTAATGCTTCGGCATCATGAGCGGGGGCGATGTTTGGCCGCCGCATAATATCTTCGCTCATGCTCAGCGGTGTTGGATAGTCGTCAGGCGTGTCCTGCTGATGGTCCTGAATACCACTGTCTGTTATACCGGCCACGTCGAGCAGCGTGTCATGAGTGATAACGTATTCTATTGCCGCACCGACAGCTTCGCGGCAACTTTCTATATGCCATTCTCGTTCGGCAGCTGCCAGCTGGTCGGCTATCTGTTGGTGCTCGGCAGTTTCGCGGGGGTCAACGGGTAAAAAGAAGTATCCGGGTAATGCACCGGCTGCGTCAGGGGTGCTACCCTCAGGCTGCCAATCAATTCCCATCTCTGCCAGAAGCGCAGCATCTGAGTGGTCAAAGCCGTGTTCATCATATACCTCATGTCCGCGGCCTACGGGGGTGTCATCAAAGGGCGATGGTTGCTGATGGTCGTCGCCGGGCTGTACTGGTTCTTCGGGATTAATTTCGTGCATAGGAAGTTACTCGTTGCGGAATTGGGGCGCTAAATAGAGAGGTTGGCCGGTGGTGGCGTTATGCCTCTTGATACGTTCTACTACGTCATCGACATCTCTGTAGCCCATACGGTTCAGGGTTGCGATGTTAGACGCAAGCACGTCACCGGCGGCGATAAGCACTGATGCGACGCCCAATTTGTCGACCCGTCCTGCTGGCGGGCTAATGAACGCCAGCATATTTACGTTTGTAAAGGATGGCCTTTCGGTATATAAGCTTGATTTTGCGCGTAAGTACACGCCGTAGTGTATTTCTTCCGGGGGTACACCGGTCTGGACATAGGCTTGGCCCTCGGCCAGCCGGTGGGCAACCTGCGTACGGATCACCTCCATGCGTGCGTGGGGGTCTATATCACGTTCATTTGCCGCAAGCCATGTAAGTGTCTCCTCCATAGCCAGACAGTATACCTCCGGGTCATTAGTACTCGGGCAGTCCCAGCGCTCTAGCACATCACCCGCTGTTCGCGCAAAGGTTGTATCGTCGGGCATACGCGCCAACTGCTGCAGGTCAATGTTATATGCGCCTACCCTGGGTGCCGGGGCGGGTCGGAGCAAACCCCTGGTACTATCTATAAACCTCCGGTCCAATAGCGACCTTTCGACCGTTTCCGAAATAGTGCCATATAAAGCGTGTGCCGCCTGTTCTATTGCCGGCGACACCTCGGGAGATACGTCATGCGGTTTGGCGTATGCGGCCGATGCAGCTGCATCAGTGCCAGGGAGATAATCCATGCCTGCGTGCACGTCGGCTTCAGGTCCGTGAAGGGGAAGGTGCTGCGGCTCATCCGACTCAAGGTAATATTGGTTGCCACTATTATCGGGAGATGCACCATCAATCATGCAAGGAATATATCATACTATTTATTTCATAAAAAATTAATCTCGGAGTTGGGACGGCAAGTACAGCTGCTGGCCGCCGCGGGCGTTGTGGGCTTTGATGCGGGCAGCTACGTCGGCGATACCTCCATACCCCATTTCGTTAAGCGCTGCCTCGGCGGCCATATCGAGCTCGCCGTTAGCTATGAGCACCGAGGCCACTGTCAGCTTGCTGACTTGTGCCTGCGTAAGCGCAACGAATGGCGCGACCATTACGCGGTCGCCCAACGGCTTGTAGATGGGGTCAACGTTCTGCGACTCAGCGCCCTCTGGTACAGGGCGGGGAAGGATAGCAACACCGTAGCGCAAAACTTCCTGCGGCACGCCGGCCACCCGGTACGCCAGATGCTGACGGCGCACATCCTCCACCACGGCTTCAGCTATGCGGGCATTGCCCGGATCTAGCTTCTCAACGTTCAGCAGTCGGCGGTACAGCAGATGTATACCGCTGTTAAACACCTCGATCGTCTCTGTGGCAGGGCAATCGGGCCGCGCTAATAACGCTCCCGCCGAGAATGGTACCATGCCGTCATCGTCCAAGCCTGCGAGTGACGAGTAGGAGAAGTCGATATTTTCGCTTTCGGTGTCTGCATGTTCCGCCTCACCTTGCGTAAGGGCAAAGTCCAGCGCCCTGTCGATCATGTCACAATATTCTTGTTTCTGTGTTTCCGACACCTCAGCCGACGTGTAACTTGCATCTAAAATCCGCGCAGCATCATCGGTCATATCACCTCGTAAAAAGTCTGCTGCCAAAAAGCTACTCGGCAACGGGTCGCTCCCGTGCGGCCA
>JARIHB010000109.1 GCA_029288515.1 Candidatus Saccharimonadota bacterium
GAGCCTTATCGTCGGCAGCGTCAGATGTGTATAAGAGACAGCGATTACTACAATACGCCGCAGTATCTGGAGCTGGCGGCGCGCAAGGACTTTGGGCTGGCTGCCAAGGGAGAAACGGTGCTCATCGTGCCCAAAAACGTAGCCATGGCTCACACCGTAGATTTGCCGCAGGATAAAGCAGTTGTCACAGCGCAAAAGCACGGCAAAAAGCCGGCCTTCCAGCGTAATTTTGACGCTTGGATGGATTTTTTCCTGCATCGCGATAAGACGGGAGATTGACAAAAGCAGATCACATTGGTATATTTACATAGCTACAGATATCGCGGGATGGAGCAGCGGCAGCTCGCGTGGCTCATAACCACGAGGTCCCAGGTTCGAGTCCTGGTCCCGCAACCAAGTGATTCCTATTAGGACGGCTAAGCCGTCCTTTTGTTATATCTGTTACGGTGAAGCACGGAAAGGTAAAGGCGACCTTAGTGTAGAGCTACGCAGCTGGATTGATCAGACTTTGGCATAGATCAGGCTTAACTGCAGCAGTCCGTACCTCTTCGTGGCGCGGTGTTGGCTTGTATAGGCTGCACAGTTTGGTCAACTTCACCTAGTTCTGCGGCGGCTAATTCGAAGTTGTCCCCGAGCAGGTTGGCTCTGACGTCTGGTGGCACGAGGTCATCACGTGTGCAGTCTGCAGCCATGGTGCCTACGCGGCGGCACACATCGCCTTCGCGGGTGATGTGTGCCGTTACGGCGGCGCCGAGTGCTTTGGCAAGCGCTTCTTGGGCGGGGTTTGCAGTTCCTTCGTTTACGGCGCTAACGAGTCTGTTTGCCTGCCGACCAAAAAGGAATAGTCCACGAAGCACGCCAAAGGAGCGGTCCTTCGTGCCAGTAAGGCGGTCGCCCATGGTGCGGCCGTCTGGTGTGTCGTCATCTAGACCGAGGGCTTTAAGCAGTTCGTCGGCGCTAAATGGGGGCATGTCGCCCTCGCCGACAGTATGCATGGTGTGGCTCAATACTGCGACCGGGGACTGGTCGGGTTGTTCAAATATACTCATGGCATTGTTTTACCAAAATATACATAAGCGTACAATACCGTTTTCCTTATTTGGTATTATGGGCTGTATGGAATGGTGGCAGCTGGCCGTATTAGCGGCAGCGGCAATGGTAATGGCTATATTTAGCGGCATCGCTGGCGGCGGCGGTGGTTTTGTGATGACGCCGCTGTTGATTTTTTGCGGGCTGAGTCCTGCCCAAGCCGTTTCTACTGGTAAGTTCAGCGGGCTGGCCGTAACACTGGGCGCGCTGAGCGGCATGCGATCGATTCACGGCAGCTTATCAAAACGGCGCGTGACACCTGTTATGGTCTTGGCCTTCGTGGTGGGACTTTTGGCCCCATTTGTTATTAGATCGTTAGATAGTGAAGTGTACCGGGTAACGCTGGGGATCATACTGCTGTTCATGATTCCTGTGCTGTGGGTTAAAAAGGTGGGGCAGAGGGCGTATACACCAAAAGGCTGGCAGAAGTATGTGGGTACAGGGTTATTGACGGTGGCACTGTTCCTGCAAGGCATCTTTAGCGGCGGACTTGGTACGCTCGTTACTGTTGTGCTGATGAGCCTGCTGGGCATGACAGCCACGGAAGCCAATGTTACCAAGCGTTGGTCGCAGCTGATACTCAACGTAACGATCATAATAGGCGTGCTGTTTTCTGGTTTGATTGTCTGGTATATATTGCTTGTTCTAGTGCCGGCCACGTTGGTTGGCGGCTTTGTGGGCGGAAAGATCGCTGTTAAAAAAGGCAACAAATTCGTGCTGGATACGATGATAATCCTTATGCTTATCTCGGCGATTTTCTTGATCTGCGGGTTTAATTTATAAGGGTTTCCATATCCTTGTAGAAAGCTAGAGTGGGGTTGTGCTTAATATGCGGCATGCATTAACACAGTTAATTTTCGTATACTCTTTCATTGTCGTGGCATGCTATCGTGGTTATCATGAGTATTCCTTTAGATGAGATTGCGACTGGACCGCGTTTTAGCCCTGGCACCGTATACGATCCGCAACTTGCCTTTTTTGACGTGGACAACACGCTGGTAGGCAATAACAGCGGTCTGTTGCCCAGTGACCGTTTTTATGCGGCCGTGCAGGCGGCAGGCGAGGGAGTTGTGGGCGTGGTGACGGCTCGCCAGCCGCAAAAGGCCGAGCATATTATCGATAAGATGGGCATGACTGGTTTTAATATTTTAGGCAACGGCAGCGTGATATTCGATGCGGCAACGGGTAATGTCATAGAAAAACCGTTATCGCTCAAGGGCGCATTTGGCGTTGTAGAGTGCCTGCAGGAGAATGGTATCCACCACACTATTCAAGACGACGGTGTGGATTACCGCTGGCTGCCGCCGGCTGCGGGGTCGCGTCACGTTACGCAGAGCAACATGGGACCGTATGCATATGCCAACGATATCTGGCGCCCCATTGGGCCGGATAATGGCACTGTTGATTTTGCATATAGCATGAACAAGCCGTTTGTAATTGTGGCGCACGGTATAACGGAACAGGATCATCGCTACCTGAACGTCATGCTGGCAACTGGCGGCTCAACACTCGTACCTTCGCAATGGGGGCGCATGGCAACACAGCTGGGGCACGAGTATGTGCAACCCAACGGCCCCGCTTTGTATGACGTATTCATCCTGCATCCTGAAGCGACGAAAGAATACGCGTTAGAGCAGATTGCGCGCCAGCAACACTTGGGTCTAGACGACATCATGCTGGTGGGCGACGGCCCTAACGATGCACAAGCCATTAGTCGCATGGGCACAGGTGTGGCCATGGGTAATGCTGTTGAGAGTACGCTGGCCGTAGCAACGCACATAGCGCCCACGATTGAGCATGACGGCGCGGCAATCGCCCTCGAACAGCTGATAATACGTTAGCGGCTGTATTACAGCCGCCAGATAGTGGCGGTGATAACTTTATGGCCGTTGTTGGCAACAAGCAAGAGCAGCCTATACTCGCCGCCTGTGCCAGCATTAGCTATATGGGTAACCACCGAGCCATCCAGCTCGGTTTGAGGCGCTATGCCAATAGAGAAGCCTTTAAGGTTGTCTGCGGCTGCGAACGTGCCAAGCAATAGTCGGGCTTCACCTTGCGGCCGTACCCTCACCTTGCCCAGCACCCTGCCGGAGTGCGGTCCAATCGGCCCGGTATCTTCCATGCCGGGTCCGTCGTCATAAAGTATGTCAGTCATAGTGCTAGTGCAGATCCTTTCCCCCACCGGATAACTTGCAGGCACATACAAGGGGAGCGTGGGCCTATTAGCGTATACTGTAGGTATACGGTGGCCTGTCGCCGCGGTGTTGTAACCTTACGAATTGAACCTAGCCCGCAATAACGGACTTGTGTAAAAACTGTAGGAATGGTACGATTTGTACCTGTAACATTTGTACTAACGAGCAAGCGCTTGCTCACGCCTATGCTACACAAAAAGTGTGTAGCATACAAGCGATTTAATTCACGTTGCCATGCTTTATTTCAAACATCAGGAACTCGTCGACAAATACCACGTTTCCTTAAAGACCGTTCATAACTGGATCGACGCCGCCAAACAGGGCAAACTGGAAATTGAATTGCACGAACAAGGTACACGAACCTATATAGCCAACACCCCATCAAATGCCACCAAACTCCAACAGCTGGCCGACCAGGGCAAGAAATACCGTAATACGAAACACCACGAGGTTGTTAGCCCTAAGCCAGAGTTTTACAGTCTCTACACTCGTCGACAAGTACTCGATATTATCTCAAGTCTTACTATTCATCGAGAGATTCCCCGTAAATATAATTACATGGATGGTGGGGCGACTAACTGGGATAAATTCGCCGAGCGTATGTGGAAGGAAGATCTACCAAATCTTCTAAAGAGCACAATTGACCTCCTGCATGCGAATTTAGGCGCGTTTGATTTACTTCTTGAAGGCTACGAAAGAGTCAATATCATAGATATAGGTGTGGGCAACGGGCTTCCTGCGAAAGAACTATTGGAGCACCTTCTTGGACGCAAAATACTTCATAGGTATATTGCTATCGATATAAGTAGTTCAATGTTACATATAGCAAAACGTAACATTAATGAATGGTTTGGCGATAAAGTTAAATTTGAAGGTTACGTACGAGATATTACCTATGAGAGGCTTGATGACTTGCTTGTCGACGATATGCTGGACAATAGTGGCGATCGTACTCTAAACCTTGTTTTGTTCCTAGGTGCGACATTGACCAATTTTAGGTCGATGGCTGATTCGCTCAATGCAATCTGCGGCAGTATGGGTGATGGCGATCTACTTGTTTACACTGATAAACCGGACACGGAAGCCTCAAGGCGATACTTTGAATTTAGCCGTACGGATGACCCCAACAAGCTAGCCCCTAATCATAGATTCATCCTCGATTTAATGAATATTGATGAGGGACTGTATGACGCGGAAACTGGCTTTGATCAGAAAAGGCGTATGAGGTACGTTCGTATACGATTAAAAAAATCACTAACCATTAAATTTAGATTTGAAGAGGCTGAACGTGGTGTAAGCCTAGAGAAGGGCAGTGCAATATTATTACTGCGCGTTTGGCATATGAATGCACTTGAAATTATTTCCAAATTTGAAGATGCCGGGTTTAAGCTTTTGCAATCCAGTATGACCAAAGATAGAGAGTATATACTTACTATCTCCGGCGTTAATACAAAAGCGGACGTTATACAATAATAAGCCGCTCATATCGAGCGGCTTATTATAGGGGAATAGGGAAATTGGTGTGGTTATGCGTGCGACATGTGCGCGCTGTCGGCGTGACGCATGGCAGCGCCGACAGCGATGATACCGGTGACTAGGTGGAAAGCGATATCAAAGCCCGTCAAACCGCTTGGTAGTAAGCCGCCGAGCGTGGAGTTAAACAGGCCGCTCAGACCCATCACTATGTATAGTGCGCCCACAACCGCCAAGGCGGTGGTAGCCGTACGCTCGCTGCGGGTGACGAAGCCTACGTATATTAGGTACGCGGCAAGCACGACGCGCAGCACGTCAATAACGATGTCAGTGTTCATTAGTTGGAACAAATGACCGCTTACAAACAATCCTACTATAGCAAGTGCCCCAATAAGGACTCCGTAGATTCTCGATAATTGTACGTTCATAGCACCTCCTTAGGTTATGTCTCTACTGTATGCCGAAGCGTGTCAGCGAACTATAAGATTCTCTACAGCGGTACAGAGTAATATCTCACATCGTATACTCTTTTGCATGCGGGCCGAGCTGTAGTTCGGGTGTGGCTTTGTATACGTGGCCAGCGTATAACTAATGATAAATAGTATATGCATAAAAGGAGCACAACATGAACGTTGACGTTAATGCCTGGGCCGTACTCGTAGCAATGGTAAGCTCGATGGTAGTGGGCAGCGTGTGGTATGCGCAACCGGTATTTGGCAAGCGGTGGGCTAAGCTTGCCCGGGTTGATATGAAAAAGAGTCAGGGCAGCGTGTTTAGGCCAATTGCCATAACCGTGGTCGTGAGTCTGATTACTGCCTATGTGTTGGCGCATGTAACGTTCCTGGCGCACAATTATTTCCAAAACAGCTTCTTGGGCGACGCATTGTCGACGGCGTTTTGGATGTGGTTGGGCTTTACGGCTGCTCGTTTCATCACCCATGATGTCTTTGAGGGGCGGCCGGCTGCTCTTACAGCCCTGAACATAGCGCATGAATTTGTGACAATTATGGTGATGGGACTGGTGATCGGTCTGTTTGGCCTATAGCTGTTTCGGGCGGAGTGAGTTTTGCGATCTCGGCCTGCATGCCCGGTGAAAGGTTGGCGCGTACTTCCTGGCGAGTTACGCTGCGTAGCGGGTCGTGATACAGAAGGTACACCTCAACCTTTAAGTACACGTTTATGAGCCGCCGTTTGTCGGTTGGCGATAACGCTTGGCCTTCTTCTAGGTTGGCAGTTACTAGCCGCAGATCATCTAAGATAAAGTCTATATCGCCCGGGTGTGACGACAGGCTGGCGGCGTAGGTAATTGCACCCGTATATTCACTATCCTCGACTGGTTTATTCTTTGAAACGGATTCGGCAATGTCTTCGATGGGTCGTTCGTCACCGAGATTGTTGAGCGCGTATGCAGCCCACATGAATGCCAACCCGCTGAAGATGTGCGGCATAACCGATACGCCGTGCGATACGTACCAGTCAGGGTTACTCAGCCAATAGCTGATGAAGTATTCGTGCAGCCCGCCAGCAAGCATTACGAGCAGAGCGATAAAGAACTGGCGCATGACCGGCCGGTAAAAGGACCCGATGTGTTTGGTGACGTGGTACATAAGGACAGTACTTACCAGGCAAAAGGTGTCTGCCCAAGCAACAATCGCCATGTACAGGTCATTACCTGGGTCAAAACGGTACACTGCCCAGTGCTGAGCGATGGTGTAGCTGCCGACCGCAGCAATAATGGTCAGGCAGGTGGTGAATATCCAGGAGGTGAGTATGGAATCGATGTACAGCAGCTGGGCGAGACGCTGCACGCCGGCGAATATAAACATAGTGGCGAGTGCGAACGGTATCATTAGGAGGCCGTTAGTGGCATAATCGGCGTTCCAGGATGTAGACAAACTGATGACCGGCAACAGGATTAAGCCGATGCCGAACAACATGATGCCGACGGCGGCTAACGCGTAAACGACGCGGACTGTTTTTTTGAAGCGCCAAATAACTGCAGTTAGCATGCAGGCCCCTCCGAAGGCAATAATCGCCGCTGCCAAGTTAGCTGCCGTGCGAGTGTGGAGGAACGCAGCGTTATAGACCGTGGGC
>JARIHB010000117.1 GCA_029288515.1 Candidatus Saccharimonadota bacterium
GGTCGGGAGCATTTAAACTCTTTAGCTCTTCACCATGCTCTTCATACACCCGAGTCAGGGCGTTATATACGATATCTTGCGCCAGGTTCAGAATGTCTTCGTGGCCCTCAATGAAACCCATTTCAACGTCCAGCATGGTCACTTCGGATACGTGGCGCGTCGTAGCGCTTAGTTCCGCACGGAAGGCAGGCGCAATTTCAAAGACGCGTTCAAAAACACCAACCATGATCTGCTTATATAACTGCGGACTTTGCGCTAAGGTAGCCTCTTTCCCAAAATAGTCAGTTTTAAATACCTCGGCGCCGCCTTCGGCATTGCCGGCAACCAGCTTCGGTGTATTAATCTCGGTGAAATCCTGGGTATGCAGGTACTCGCGAATATAGCGCTCCAGCTCCGAACGGATCTTAAAAATTTTCGTTTCTTGCAAGTTGCGCAAACCAATAACGCGATTGTCGAATAGTGTATCGAGATTCTCTGGTTTGTGGCTAAGTGGCTTGTCGATTTCAACCGGCGGTTCATCAGTAACCGGCACCATAACAGTCACAGTGGCATCGTGCAGCTCAACGCCACCCGGCGCGCGCGGCTCTTCTATGGCCGTACCCCGCACTTCCAGCACAGTACCTATCTGCATACCGCGCAGCTTTTCTACTTCATCTTTATCTTTAATAACAACCTGCGTCAGGCCGCCGCGGTCGCGGACGTTAATGAATGTCACCCCGCCCAACAGGCGCTTTTTGTGAAGCCACCCCTGAATAACAATTGTTTCTCCAGTATGTGTTTTAAGGTCTTTGCTAAGAATGCGCATACAATCTCCTGTTAGTTGTGGTCAAAGGCTGGATTGGGGGTCGTCTCTACACAGACCGCGCTCGCCCGTAGACGCGGCTGCCGACCCGGAGATTCATATTCACTTTGACCATCTTCATTGCTGTTATTCTACCACCTCTGTTGACTCAGGGGAAGACGGCTCGTCATCGCCCACCGGGATGGGCTCGGTGGCCAGATTGGCCTCGTCAGGTGTACCGGCGGGGGCAGTACGGTGCTTGGGCTTATAGCTGGCAATCGTGCTGCGGTCTTCATATGCCACCGAATCATCGCCTGTCTCGCCAATCAACTCACCCAGCAATTGCTCAAGCGTTATAATCCCTATTGCTTCTTCAAACGAATTGATAACTACCACCATAAACTGACTCGTTTTCATAAAGGCCTGTAGTACGTTGCGGAGTGTAAAATCTTCGTGCACAAATGCTAATCGCGGCCGCACCAGATCACTTACCCGGCCGCCTTCCTTGGCCTGTACTGCGTCGCGCAAGTATAAGGTACCCACCACGTGCTCGAGGCTATCAGCATACACCAAAAAACTGTGCTGGCCGCTATCGTGCAGTTCTTTAAGCAGTACCGGGCCAATGTGATCATCCATACGTACCATGTGCACCTCGCTCATCGGCAGCGCAACGTCGGCAGCGTGACGCTCGTCGAAGCGCACCGCTCGTTCCAGGATATCGAGCTCGTTATCGGTTATGCGATTATCCAGTTGTTCTTTTTGTTGACGTAGCAGTGCAAACAGATCTTCTTTTTCGTATATACCGGTGTGCGGCTCATGTGAACGGAAACGATTAACTTGCGCTGCAGCCGCCGCAAATGGCTGGTGAATATATCGCAGTATCCAGGTAAGTGCCGGGGCTGCCTGCACCGCTACTTTTGCGCTATGTACCGTGAGGCGAATAGATAGCAGCAGTATCATGGCTACAAGCGACACAGCAATCACCACGAAGGCAAAGGGAGCGGTCAGGCCCATTGTTACAAATAGTATTCCAAACGAGAGCCCCAGCCCAAACAGCGTCCACAGCAGTACCCGCATACTTTCACCATAGGCTACGGGCCGGAATAGGGCAGCTGCCAGATGGTCGCCACGCGCCGCCAATCGCTTGAGTTCTCTTGCAGGTATAGAACTATAAAACCGCTGAAGCGCCAGGCTTAACAGGCCGAATAAGAGCAGTAAAATGCCGCAAAGTGTAAGTATCATGACTTCATCTTACGCTAACAACCGTAGCGATTAAACCCTCCGCCGTTTATTACCATTACCGACCGGGCCATGATGAGCCATCTGCCGCCGACTAAAACGCAGATACATCTCTTTTTCGCCCAGCCAGTAGCTAAATGCCATAAGTACTACTGCGATATAGGCCGGCCACACCACCCATAAATACCGTTGCACCATAGCCAACATTGAAATCACCGGCCCCGGTGTAGCGGTTGTCGCCGCAGTGCCATTCTGGCCCTTTACAATCGCAAACAGCTGCAGGACAGTCTGTACGCCACTGCCGTCCACAACGCTTACAAATACGGTATACGTTTGTTTTTCCGGAAAAGCATGCTTGATAGTAAATTGGCTGCCATCGGTACGGATTAATGTGGAATCACTCCCATCGCCCCAGTTGATCGTTACCTTATATGGCGCCTTGCCGCCTTCCAGGCTGAGATTCCAACTAAAGGCCTTACCAACTGTATGTGTCTGGTATTGGTAATCTATAAGAATAGCGGGCACAGTGGAGCGCTGCGGTATCAGCGATGGCAAATCACCCAGCACCACAATCTGGAACGTCGGGAAGGTGAGCCTCACGCCCTCGGGCGTCCACGCCTCGACATCCACATGATGCGATCCGCCCGGCAGTGTTTTTGCCAGTGTACACGACCACCATCCGCTGCCATCAGCCTTTGTTTTGCAGGTTTGGACATCAGAGTGAAAAGTGATAATAACATCCGAAAATGGCGGTGCAAAACCGCTAACCGTCGGGCTAGTGCTTGTTTTGGGTGTATTCGATTGCGTTACAGTGTTGCGGTCAATGGCCGTAACGCTTAAGGTGAGCGGTATCTCCTGCTGGGCGGGAGCGGGGAGAGAAGCGGGCGTCTCCGGCACAGGGTCGCGGTAGATGGTAATCGGGCCAGAAGCCGGCCCTTCCTGATTGGTAACGTTATACACCTTGGCTTGCAACTGGTTGCTGCCATACACCAGGCTAACATGTATCTGGAATGCGCCAGTGCTGCAGGGGGCAGTACCGATAGTTTGCGATCCGCGGAACAGCACCACATAGGATGCTGGCGGACATGTGCCGCTGACGTCTGCTTCGGCACTGGTAGTATGTATCTGGTCGCTCGGCGCCGCAATAGTAGCCGGTCCTGAAGGCAGCGGCGCATCAAGGTGGGCAGCCACCGAATACGACGACGCCAATCCATGGATAGTGGAGCTGGCAATAATTACACCGGTGCACAGCAGCACCATGACAGTGAATGGATGCAGCAACACCCGCTTGTGGAGTGGCCGTTGACGAGCCTGGACAGCCGCTGAAGTTTTAGCACGCCGGCTGGCGGGGTGTCTTTTATGTGATTGCTTTGTTGTTTTCACCAGTGTTTGTTAGTTGGCTATATATGTATCGTAACATACGTTGACCTGGCTTAAAATAACCTGTTGGTTCGCTGAAGAAAAGGTAGGGCACTGTGGCGCCAGCGTGTATACTACTAGCTATGAGCAAAGCATTCTGGGCAATTATCGCCGTCGTATTGATCGTTTTTGGTGGGATTTTACTATTTAAAGACAACAAAGCAAACGCGCCAAGTGACAGCACATCGTCTTCCAACGTTCAGCCTACCAACCATACCGAAGGCAAGGGCTCAACTGGTGTCGTGCTCGTAGAGTACGGTGACTACCAATGTCCGTTCTGCGGCCAGTATTACCCCATCGTCAAACAGGTGCAACAGAAGTACAATGACCAAATCACCTTTCAGTTCCGCAACCTGCCGCTGCTGCAAATCCACCAAAATGCCTTTGCCGGTGCCCGCGCCGCCGAGGCTGCCGCCCTGCAAAACAAGTTCTGGGAAATGCACGACAAGCTCTACGAAAACCAGGAAACCTGGAGCGCCAGCAGTAACCCATTGTCCGTCTTCACTACCTACGCCGGTCAGCTCGGCCTGAATGTAGATACGTTTAAAAAAGACTTTGCCAGCAGCAAGGTCAACGACATCATCAACGCCGACATAAAAGAGTTCGGCAAGACCGGCCAGGAATTATCCACGCCGACCTTCTTCCTGGACGGCAAAAAAATAAGCCCGAAGAGTGTTGACGAGTTCAGCAAGTATATCGACGACCGCATCGCCCAGAAGCAAAAATCGTAAACCGCGTACGTATACATACGCCGGAGATTCACTCCGGCGTATGTCGTCAGGACTTAGTAAGTGAGGAATTCTCGCCAGCTCGGTTTCCGGACAACTACCGGCACCCTCGTCGCCCGCGACGGTACAACTTTTACTTTAACTGACATAGCAGCTATGCTCCCCAGCTGTAAGATTGCCAGCTCCTCGCTCAACTGGAAATAACTTATCTTACTGTTTTCATTTATATATTGTTTTTGTCTCTCACGGCTCTCGCACCCGCAGAAGTACTACCGATGATAGCAACCTTGCTTATGCTTGTCAACAGGCGAGCCGCCAATATGGCCGTTACTTCGCATATTCTTTAGATTGGTGACATTTGCTGCACGTGATACGCTTCACGGCCGTGAAATGCTGGATGTGGGCGTCCACCCCAGGCTTCTTGCACAGGGGGCAGGTGACGCACTTCATTATCTCTTCCTTCGTTGCCTTGTCTTTCTTGCCATCTTTTTTATCTTGGGATAGTGACATCTTGTTGTCATTATCGCCTTTTTTCTCTTTCATTTTGCTTTGCCTGATAGCTGTCAGGATATCGGCGGTGATATTGCCGGGACAGCCCCCGCCGCCAGTTACCTGCTGCTTGGCAACAGTATTGTTGTTGGCGTTGTCGGCAGCCAATACTTCATGTATTCGATAGCCTTCCTGAATCATAAACTGAATACGCTCCTCAGACCGCATCACTTCCGCCACTATTTGGCCGTCCATCTGGGTGATTACTTCAGCATTGCCATTGCTGATGGCCGACTTCAGCCAGAGCGTTTTAATCCGCACTTCCTCAATCTTTACAGCTAAGTTGCGTGACATGTACAGCTCGCCATCATCTAGCGTGTGCATATAGAGCAGCTGCCGCGTTTTTTCGCCCCATGAGTCATGGAAGCGGCGCACAAAATCCTTGATATATGCGGTAGCACGGCCCTGATGCAGGCTTTCGGCCATCTCTATATCAAATGCCAGCCACCGATCCGCGATACTTGACGCTTTCCGGTGAATCTCATCCTGATCGGCGTGCAGTTTTTCGTAATGCGACTCTACCTTGGTGCGGGCTTCAGGGTCCGTGATGTAAGGAATGACTCCTCGTACGACGTCTTTTACACCGCCTGGCAGTTGACCTACCGGCAGTTCGAGGTCGTAAAATGCTTTCATGACCGACAATGCTGAATCGGCATCGGCGACCGTTATAGATTTGCCAAATACGTTATGCGGGTCGCGCAGCATCGTTACCCAGGCTTCAAGCGGGACATCCTTTAAAAGAATAGCGTCAATGACCATATCGGCAGGGTTGCCATATTCGTCAGTAGTGATACCGGTTATCCGAATAGCATCGTCGTCTGCCAAATGCTCGCTTTTTGCAGCCGCCTGCGGCGCATCGCGCTCGGACATACGCGGTGATATGAATACGCGTATCTTGGAAGGTTCCAGGCTTACGGCGTTGTGTGTAGCCTCGGCTACTTCCACACCAACCCGTGCATGTGCCGCCGGATGGTAATGGTAGCGGTAACCGCTGCGCGCGACGTCAATTGATGTTTGGTCGTTAAACATGTAGACACCCTCGGCGATCTTGGGCAAGTGCACTCTGGAAATAGCGTGTGGAATAGCCATTTCTTTTGTTGCCGTCACATGGTTAATGTGTGCGGCATCAAGCGTTACATCGGCATAGGTGCCATCTGGCAACCGCCGCTCCAGCAGATAGTCCACACCGCCCAACACCCGTTCGTCAATAGGAACCATCTCGGCCTGGGGCGTGATGTCTTCAAACACATACGCCGGCATTGTATCTGCAGCTGGATGTTCGGCGACCGTGGACGTGCCCATAAAATTACCCTCTGTCCGGCAGGTCAGAGGGTCTCAAATACGGGCCACTGTTCCTGCACGGGAATGTTCGTGTTACTTGCTGTATCGGACTTATCCATACGGAATTACCGTTGCGGCACAGTGCAGGAGTTTCACCTGCTTCCAGCTTTTTGTTGTTAACTATCCAAATAGTATCACGTTAAGCACTAGATGTATGGTGTGTTTTTACCAACGCACGCTACACATAATCGTTACACAGTTACATGCTTTTTGAGAGTAACCAAGCGAGGTATAAAACTCTGCGCGGCGCCCTCCAGGCCTAACACTTTTAGGGCACCAATCAATACATATAACTTATCCAGATCGGCCTCCACAAACGCCGCGTCGGTTTTTTCTAATTGCGCAAAAAAATGTTCAACTTTGTCTACCAGCCACTTTTCTTCCGCCGGCTTTATATCGCTGATCGTTGTCTTGGCCGGCAGTTCGGCGGCCACCACCTCCAGCGATCGAGCCGAATGGTCACGCTTACGTAAATGTCCCCGGCGGATCAGGTTGTTGATATGCAGCGCCACTGTGGCAACTGATGTATAATTCAACCCCGCCATTATTTCCCGGTAGCTCGGACTATAGCCGTGCTCTCCAATAAATTGCTCGATAAATGTCAGCAACTCACGTTGCTTTTTCGTAGGACGGACCGTATCGGTCATATGTTTGCCTCCTTCGTCACCACCCTTGACCGGGCATAAAACATCCGCAACCGATACCCGCAACCAAAAGCGATAGTACCACAGCCAGTCTCAGGACAACTGGCCCCACTGATAGGGTACCTCATAAACTGCAGTACATCAGCTCGGGTTACGCGATGGCGGTTGGCGGTACGCATACCTCACATTAGTATACCATCACGCCCCCACGCTATAAGTGATACAATCAAGGCAATGAAGAATAATGTCTCTCTCATTTACAACCTCTGCTTGCTACTGGGAGATTCGTTAGCACTGGTGACTGCCTTTGCAGCGGCGTATATATTGCGCGTTAAGCTAGCCGTCGGCCTGCACGTGGCGCCCATGGGACCCACTAGCGGCAAGACCTTCATTGGCATTTTTTTATTAGTACTACCCTTCTGGCTGCTGATTTTTGCGCTTCTGGGCCTCTACAACCACAGCATTTATGAGAAACGGTTTGTTGAATTTGGACGATTACTTATCGGATCGTTCATCGGCCTGCTGTTCGTGGTGTTCTGGAATTTTATTGCTTCTGAACCAATCTTCCCCGCTCGTCTGGTGCCAATATACGGCTTTGCATTCGGTTTTGTGTTCCTGGTTATTTTTCGCAACGTCGCGCGCTTCGTGCGCAGCCGTCTCTTCAGCTTCAATATCGGCCTGACACGGGTGCTATTAGTAGGGAACACTCATGTTACGCGTGAACTACTGGACTGGTTGGCCAACAGTCGCACATCAGGCTACAACGTAGTCGGTGTTGTGGGCGGCGAGCTTGGTCTTGGAGTGCACCGACACGTGCCGCTCTACCACAGCTTCGACCAATTCCTGCAGGCGCAAGGCAAAAAAGCCGACCTGCACAGCATTATACAAACTGAACTGTATGCCGAGGAGTCGCGTAATGCCAAAATTCTAGCCTACGCCCAGGAGCGTCATATCAGCTACCGTTTCGTACCGGGTAACACTGGACTGTTCGTGGGCAACATCGAGGTGGAGCTATTCCGCAATAGCGTACCCGTACTGCATGTACACCACACGGCATTATTCGGATGGGGACGAGTAGTAAAACGTGCTTTCGACTTTTTTGCGGGCGGTGTTGCCCTAATTATCACGTCGCCAATCATGGTCCTGTTGACCGTAATCGTCAAGCTCACCGAACCCCGGGCGCCGATACTTTTCAAACCGGAACGTACCGGGCGCTATGGCAACAATACGCCGATATATAAATTCCGCAGTATGTATCAGGCTTACAGCAATATGAGTCCTGAAGAAGGCTTCACTAAAATGGGTAAACCGGAACTTATCAAGCAGTACCGCGAAAACGGTGACCAGCTACCAAACGACCCTCGCGTGACACCTATTGGCCGCTTCATGCGCAAAACCAGCCTCGACGAACTGCCGCAGCTCATTAACGTCGTCAAAGGTGATATCAGCCTGGTGGGTCCGCGGGCGCTCGATCCATTTGAGCTGGACCAATACTCTAAAAAGAACCTCATACTGGCCGTTAAGAGCGGCCTGACCGGCCTGGCGCAGGTTTCAGGACGGCGCGACATCAGCTTCGAGGAACGCCGCAAGCTCGACCTATACTATGTGCAAAATTGGAGCTTCTGGATGGATCTGGTAATACTCGTAAAAACCGTCCGCGTCGTCCTCGGCGGCCGAGGCACCAATTAAAATGAGTAAACATTCCTCGGACGCTAGGGGTGGCGCGAATGGGGGGACCCCCGCCGCCCGGAACGCTAGCGAGGACGGTGGGGGAAGGCTTTCGCGACAGGACCCCCACGAGCAGAAGAGGCTGAAGGTAGCGATCGTGCACGACTGGCTCATCGGCGGCGGCGCCGAAAAGGTTGTCGAAGCGCTGCACCAGATGTATCCTGACGCCCCTATTTACACCTCGTATTGTACCGACGAATGGCGTAAACGCCTTGATAACAAAGTCGTGACCGGCTTCCTGCAGCACCGCCCCTTCCCTCGTCTTCGTAAGTACGCTGCCGTACTGCGCATCTGGTGGTTCAGCCACCTCGATCTCGGCGAATACGATCTGGTTATCAGCAGCTCTGGCAATGGCGAAGCCTTTGGCGTACGCGTGCCGGATAGTGTTACGCATATTTGCTACTGTCACACGCCAACCCATTATTACTGGC
>JARIHB010000131.1 GCA_029288515.1 Candidatus Saccharimonadota bacterium
AGCCTTATCGTCGGCAGCGTCAGATGTGTATAAGAGACAGGCCGAAGAAGCCTCCCGCGCCGAAGTATCCCAAGCCCGGGAGCTAGGCACCGATCCCAAGACCGGCAAACCGATCGTAGCCCGTTTCGGCCGCTACGGCCCAATGCTGCAGCGCGGCGAAACCGAAGACGACGAAAAGCCCGCTTTTGCGCCGCTACCCGCCGGTACGACCATGGAAAACGTCACCCTCGAACAAGCACTGAAGATGTTCGAGCTGCCGCGCACCGTCGGCACCACCACCGACGGACAGGAAATTAAAGCCAACATTGGCCGCTTTGGCCCGTATATACAGGTCGGCAAACTGTATGTCAGCATCAAGCCCATGGGTCCGTTCGACATTAACGAAGCTGAGGCTCGCCGTCTGTACGAAGAAAAGCTCGAAAAAGAGGCCAACAAGTACATCCAGCAATTCCCAAACGGCATAAATATTATCAACGGCCCGTACGGCCCGTACATTACCGACGGCAAGAAAAACGCCAAAATCCCCAAAGACACCGATCCTAAAAAGCTCACCGAAGAAGAGTGCAAGAAGCTCCTTGAAGAAGCTCCAGCCCGCGGCAAAGGCCGCCGCTTCACCCGCCGCAAGACTACCTAGAAGTAACCACTCATCATTACGGCTATTTACAATTCGTATCAATTATTGTATGATTACACATCATGAACAGACATACCGGCTTCTTTAACCGTACTAACGGAGCAATCGCAGCCGGCACAGCCGTTGCCGCCCTTAACCTGATGCCGAGCCCGCAACCCGACCCGGAAGCTGACGCGCTCCGGCAGCAAGCCGCCGCCATACAGGAAGCAAAACTCGCCGAGGCCCGCATGGCCGTAGCTACGCGCTACGCCGGCTGTGTTATTACTCGTGTATTCCACGACCCTCGTCAGCACAAGGCCGTAGACAGCCCACGCCAGACGCTCACCCTCAGCTTCCGCCTCACTCAAACTCCCGAATCAGCACTGGCGCGGCGTACGCCGGAAAACAGCGCTTTCGGATGGGAGCCGCCTAAAATAATCGGCCACCTACTAGCCAACGGCCAAGTAGCCAACCGCTGGCTTTACATCAAGCCCAAAGATTTCAATAACTTTGATGGCCGCAACGAACAGCCAACTAAAACATTCGAGCCACATGTGTACCCCGAAGGCACCGAAGCCGCTTTCTTTGCCAGCAGTTCAGCGCATACCAGCGATGGCACTCATACCACTACCACAACAGGCGAGGTGCCCTGTGGTACGCTCAAGGTAAAGGGCGGCATTTGGACTCCTGAACAGCCACTTGGCGAGCCCGCTTCCGCCGGTACCGGCCCCCAGATACCACCATACGTAACAACAGAAGTCCAATAACCGTCTTGTGCTGCAGGTGAGTAGGGTACTTTTCCACAATTTGCTCAGATAGCAACATATTTTCTAACGATATTTTATATCATAATCCGCTTGCGCTTGTCTATTTCGTGATACAATAGGTAAAGACGAACAAAAGATAGAATAGAGACTTGACTTTTAGTGTTCTATCTTTTATAGTTTACATTAATATACTTTAGTTAACGGGTAGGAAACACATGATGGCAACAGCCGCCGCACCACACACGGTGCTAGATACCGAAACATTTGTTCAAGACATCCTGGGTAGTATCGACCGCGATCGTGAACGTGAGATTGTCGCGCGCCGTTTCGGCCTCTTTGACCGCCGCGAAACCCTCGAACAGATCGGTGAACTGTTAGGCATCACCCGGGAGCGGGTTCGCCAGCTTGAAAAATCAGTTATCGCGCGCTTCAAAGCCGCAGCCAGCGAAGGCGACCTGCCGCACATAAAAGACGTTGAAACCGCCTTACTGATCCAACTGCATCAAATGGGCGAAGCTGCCCGTGTCAGCGATCTCAGCGCCGTTGTAACGTCCGAGAACAGCAAAACCGACCAGTCACGCATTATATTTCTTGCTACCCTGTGCCCGCACCTGGAAGTCATCGAAGAAGATGACCGCTACTACCAGGCAGTTGGCGTAAGCGATGTACGCAACACCGCCGCCATGAAAGCCGACATTGCCAAGATCCACGACGCCATCAAAGTCGCCGGCCAACCAGTAACCATCGAGGCAGTCGCCAAATCGGCCGGTATCGACAACGCTTCCCAGGCAGCCGCATTAGCCAGCATCAGCAAGAGCCTGGCAACCCTGAACGGCCAGTGGGGCCTTGTAAAGTGGCCGATGGTTAACCCAAAGAATATCCGCGACAAAATCTACGTTATCCTCAAACAGCACGGCAAGCATATGCACTTCAACGAAATCGCCGCCGCCATCAAGAAGTCCGATTTTAAGCGCAAAGACGTAACTACCCAAGCCATCCATAACGAGCTCATCAAAGACAAGCGCTTCGTCCTGATCGGTCGCGGCATTTACGCCCTTAAGGAATGGGGCTACCAGAAGGGCACCGTCGCCGATATTATCACCGAGGTCCTCCGCGAAGCAGGGGAACCGCTCCACCGCGACGAAATCGTCAAGCGCGTGCTAAAGAGCCGCTTCGTAAAAGAAACGACCATCTTGCTGAACCTGCAGGGCAAAAACCAATTCAAACGCGTCGCCAAAGCCACATACGAACTCGACGCCGAAACCGAATAGCAGTCGGCATGCCGACGTTTGAGTACGATAGGCCGCCCGACGTTGCTATCGCCAGCCTCTACGCCTACCCTCAGGCATACACAGCGCCCGACGCCATGAGCTCGCCACTGTTCTTGCCCGGTACCGATAGACATATACGCCCCGCGCCGTCATACGAACGGCTCGACGATACGCCCATCGGTCCTATAACTATCCTGCACAGCGACAGCGAGCTGCCTTACGATGCCCTCGATTTGGCTGCAGTTTTAGCAGCTCATCACCCTGACACCTTACAAATCTCCGGCCTAGACCCCAAATTTCTCAAAGCTCCAGGCAGGCAAGATATCCTGTTACGCCACAATACTGCCGACACATTTCATGCCCGGCCCCGGATAGGGGAAATGCTGGTTCGTCTTGAACAATACGAAAAAGGTATGGTACAACTACAGTCCGTAGGGCTACACACGCTGCCGCGCGGCTTGTTTATCGTCGAAGACGATCCACATTACCAAGAGCCGGTCGTGTATACGGCCGTACCGCGCCTGCAGCATATCGAAACCCTCTCCCCAACCAGTAGAGAACAGCTCAATGCCAATGTACAGGCATGCGCGGCACTGACAACATTCCATGCTGTTACGCCGCTCGGCCAGGCAGTACCGCGCCAGCTCACCCACCCACGCCAGTTTAGCAGTAAAGGTGTGCTGCTTGACTATGACCCCCTCGCCAGCCAATCCCTCGGCGCCCGCCTCGACGAAATAGACACGTTACTTAATGAATGGATTGCCCGGCTGCCATCGCGTGCGTTCCAAGAGCAGTTCTACGAACAACTCGACCCTGTCATAGAACAAATATACAGCCAAGACCCCACACTACAGCCTTAATACTACGAAAGACATATCATGTTTGAAAGAGAATCATATGATGCCGGCAATCCAAGCGCACCAATCATCGACCATCCTAGCACTCCGGCACTGCAGGCTATGGATTACTTACCCTCTCAAGATGTCACATATGTCCCTCATCCCCACCCGCTCCCTACTGTGCACTTCGAGCGCCTTGAAGACACGCCAATAGGTCCGATAACCATCGTGCAGCAAGATACCGACCTGATACCATACACCGCTGCCGATTTAGCAGAGCTGCTCAACAGAGACTCACCGTTTGAGCTACATCGTATCGTGCCTCCTAATAACCCCAGCGGTAAACGCCTCCGCTACATATCAGATGAAGGCGGCCTTATTCTCCGCTGGAATACATTTAACCACGTCCCCAAAGGCGAAACGCTTGAAGGAGTGGTAGATAGGGTAGCCGTATATGAAGCAGAGGTAGCCCACCTTAAAGAGATAGTCCGCCGTGATGAACACCTTAAAATGAAAATACCGGATCGCGCCGTATTCATCGTCGAACGCGACGAACACCATGATAATTTGCCTACGGCATACACTGTCGTCTTATCTCACACACCGTCACAACCCCTTAGAACCACAGCAAGCGAAATACGCAATCCCTATAGCCCTATCCGGACACACATACCTACTCATCTCGGACTCTGCGCTACTGGAGCCATATATTATGGTACGATACCCCATGGCGCCCCCTTCATTGACGATGAATCGTTAACAAGCCCTGATCAATTTGCCAAAGATGGCACCTGGCTGGATCGCGACATCACCACTGCAACGCATTCGCTGACGAGAGCATTCCACCTCCTGGGCGTTGAGAGATGGACACGGCGTCTGCCGCCCTCGGAAGAAAGGGAAGAGGTACTGGACTACATTCATAGTGTGCCGTGGCGTATCCCCCTCATTAGCTAAACTTTATGCCGAATATGTACGAATTATCCGATAACGACAGGGCAGGAGACCAGCCACTTCACACTGATTACGAAACACTTCATGCTTCCAGTTACACCGATCAGATACCGCCCGGGCATACCAATGCAACCGACCCCTACCAAACACCTCTCTTCTTACCCGACAAGGCAGTTACCACCCCCACCGAAACACCTTATTTTATTCCTACGCGAACACCGCCGCGCCTAACTGCCGCCGATTTTGATGACTCACGGCTGCAATGGGGAACCCGTCGGCAGAACAGCACTGTCTGTGACCCGGATTACATGGCATACGACCCACTATTTCCCGACTATATCATTCGTCCGCAGGGCTACAATATGAACGTTACAAAACCGTGCAAAGAGGAGTTTGATGATCTTGCCCAAAATGCAGCAGCCAGCGAAATCGAAATGCATCGCCTTGCCGCAGGCAGCCCTGTGCGCATTCCGGATCATTTTTATGTCGTGCCATCGCGCCCCACCTTTGTACCGCACTATGGCGACGTATATGCGGCTTACATTTATAGCGAATACATCGAAGGGGAGGTAGCGGACCGGCACAATCCAGCCCATACGCCTTATCTGTTAGACATCGGCGAAACAGCCGCCAGATATCTGGAGTCGACTCCTATCGGCGACGTCATTATCGATGAATTTCTATTATTAAGTCAATACCGTATTGGCCGGCCTGCAGCCAAGCCCGATGTGTCCATAACGGCATACATGGCAGATGTACAACCAGTCCGCAGAGAGCCTAAAGACGTCCGTTTAAGTGCCGAGGAAGCTGCCAGAGTAACCGAAGATACCGATGACGTCCAGGCCTTTGCAGCAGGGGAAATATACGAATGGGTAGGGCCGCTCCCACCGTCAGAACGCCGTGATATGCTTTTAGAGCGTCTTTTCCGGCTGCGGTACCACCTTGATGGATAGAGAGACTTGAACAATATACGAACATAATGTAATTCCAGGTGCATACAAAATACAAACAAAATTGCATATACACAGCTAATATGGCAAAAATAGTAATTAGTAATATAGGAGCACGGTTGGCTGGTTGCTCAGCATGAAGCGGACGGGCAGTGAACATGCATATGGGTCAGCAAGGTCGGAAATGCAGAGCAGCCAAGGCCAGCAGCCAGCGGCACACAGTGCCAAACGCGGGGATACACATGACGTCGCACAATGTATATTTTGCGACTCATATATTACTGTGTAGGCCTGATTAACGATACCTGTTGCAGGGGACTACTTTTCAAAAGAGGCCGCATAGAATGTCTATATAATGCCTTTCACATACGCGTTAAGTATATACACGATGAATGCAGTGTCGCTCTGCGTCCCAAGTCCGTCTCACCCCATGGATACGTTATTGCTGTGTCTAGTGTCTGCATGCTTTTTGGCACGCTAGTTTGGTGCTAGTCGTTGTATTTTCACGCAGCAACCAAGTTTTCCACAGCGTTGTGTGAAAATATTTGCTTTTTCATCATTTTAATATTTTTATATACTTCCCCCTCCTACTCCTCTTTCCTGTTGACTTAAAATTTGACATTGCTAAGTTTGTATATTTTTATATATTTCCCACAAAACCAATATTAAATATACGAACAAAAAACGAACTATAAGGGGAGAGCGGTAGGGCTATTTATAGTACGCCCGGTCTTCTACCCGCACATCGATGTAGCTGGACGGTGTCTTGTGCTCACGTTCCAATTGCTCTTTCACCGCCAGGAAGGCACCCGCTTCTACCCTGCCGTTACCCTGTAAATTGAACTTGCCGGTATACCCCGCCCCGGTCAGTTTCACATCCATCTCGCTCATCCCCGCAGGCAAGACAATAGAGGCAATCGATAAGCCTTTAGCCTGCAATTGACCTGCTACCTCTGTTATAAACGCTACATAGCTGCTGGAGAGTGCCTGCTTGCCAGCATTCACTGCCAGGCCGCTCTGGTCAACGACAACCGGCAGGTCCAGCTTCTCGATGCCCGGCACCTGATTTGCCTCCATCAATGCACGTCCGCTGTCATCAACCACATACAGTGTCTGGCCGACATTTAGCAGCAGACGCGGCGTAGCCGGCCTTACGTGCACCACCGGTCGGCCGCCAATCAACGGCACGCTTACATACGCCCCAGCGAGTTCCAAAAACTGAGACCGTAGGCCATCAGCAATCTTCTGCGTATTAATCGTTACCTTGGTACGGTTAAGAGTCGACCCGCTCAACAGACGATTCGCTGCATCGGCATAGGCCGTTTGGTTACGCAATGGCACCGCGGTCTCCGGACCGTCAACCACCGTCCGCGCCGTGCCTGCCAAAAAAAGGTTTACCATCCCCAGCACCACCATCAGGCTAATGCCAGCCCCTACGAACGCCCGTCGCGGCAGGCCTGGTCGCGGCGCCCGCAAGGCCGCTGCTCTGGTCGCAGCCTGAGGATCGGTACGGCCAGCCGTCCCGGACCGCGCCGAACGATTTGCATAGTACGAAAAGACCGCCGAATTTCGCTGCTCGGCGCGGGGTTGACGCTGGCGGCCCAGCCGATCCTGTTCTGGCTCTTTCTTTTTTTTGAACATTCGTTTTATATGTTATATATGATTGCAATACAGAGGTGACCGCTTTTATACGTGGACAGGGCGGCCCTCGGCTATATCTAATAATACCATTGCTATAGCGTGCGCAGCATGCGGCTGAGCCAGAGCAGCCAGCTTTTTACCGAGTGCTTCAGCCTTGGAAGGCGTATCCAACAACTCTGTCAAAGCCGGCATAAGCGCGTGATGGTCTTCACGCAAATAGGCTTCGTCCACCAGCTTTACCGCTTTACGATCGGCTAACACTTTGGCGTTCTTAAGCTGATGGCCGCCGCTTAAGAACGCTGCTGGCACCACAATACACGCTTTACCCTGAGCGGCAAGCTCAGCCATCGTTGTACCACCGGCGCGTGTTATCACCACGTCAGCCACCCCGCTATATTGATACATATTCGAAGTAAACCCTTTTATGATCACTCGCCGCCTGTCCGCCGCAACCAGCTCCTGCTTATACCGTTGGCGTACAGCCGCTTCCTCCATTCGTCCGGCAACGTGCACTACCCACAAATCAGGATAGCGCTCCAGCAGTTCCGGCATACATTCGACCATAGCAGTGTTTAGCGCCCGGGAGCCATTACCGCCACCGGTCACTAGTAACACCCGGCCCGCTTCGCCTAGCTGCAACTGCTCGCGAAGCACGTTTCGGTGTTTTGTATCCAGCATAGTAAAATGCCGGGCGATAGGCACGCCAAGCGCCGCCGTCTTGGCAGCCGGGTAGGCATAGACCTCCTTCGGCAAGGCTACAACATGCAGCGCTGCCCACGGCGCGATAATGCGATTAGCCAAACCAGGTATCGCATCAGTATCGTGCGTAATGTACGGTATACCCCGTAACCGAGCCGCAATACACACCGGCACACTCACAAAACTGCCGCGCGTAAACACTACATCCGGCCGTATCTTCCCCAATAACCAGTAACTCTGCCATAAACCCATAAGGACAAATACAGCATCGCGTAGATTTAAATACATCGTTTTTACATCAAGTAATTGTTTCCACCCTTCCCCGTGATAGCGGCGAAACTTCCCTGCCCGTACCACATACTGCCGGTCGACATTGGGATCGTCGGCCGGCACATCCGCCAACGGATCACCGGTTTGGCTGATATATATAACTTCAGTGGTTGCATCAAGCTGCTTCAGCTCATGCGCGACTGCCAGTGCGGGGGTAATATGACCCCCTGACCCGCCGCCCGTCAGTACGACTTTCATAGCCAGCCCTTCCGTTTACATTACTTGCCCGTGGCACGCTAAACAATGTATGCCGCGAGATCTGAAACAGCAAGCCCACTGCTGCCATTACAAACAATACGCTCGTACCGCCATAACTGATAAACGGCAAAGTGATGCCCTTTAAGGGCAATAACCCCAGCATCGCGCCGATGTTAATCAATGCCTGCGTTGCAAACCAGGCAAAGATGCCCGTAGCCAGTAGACGTGTAAAGGTATCCGGCGCCAGTTCCATCACCCGTTTAATACGCGCGAAGAACGCTGCAAACAACCCCAACAACACCGTAATGCCGATAAAACCGAACTTTTCGGCATAAATAGCAAAGATAGAGTCATTCTCGGCTTCGGGTAAATACCCGAAGGCCTGCACACTGCGCCCCAGCCCTAACCCAATCGGACCGCCGCTGCCCACTGCCACAATCGCTCTACAGGCCTGGTAACCGGTTTTTAGCTGTGAGCAGTTGGTTGTATCGCCTTGGTGTATAAACGCGCTTATACGAGCCCTACGATACGGTACAGCGGCAATCGTCGCAGCCGCCAGCAGCACTAACGCAATCCCCACCAATACCAAACGCCTCATAGGCATGCCGGCCACGAAGATCATTGCTCCCATCATAGCGGTAATCACCATCATCGAACCAAAATCACTCTGAATAATAGCCACTACCAACCCTACAATACCCAGAAATACCAAAATCGGCCTGAGCGTCTTCCAGTCATCACTTAAGGTGCTTTTCTGCAGCCGGTTAGCCAGGTAAGCGCCAAAGCCTATCAGCAGCGCAAACTTCAGCAGCTCAACCGATTGAAACGAAAACGCCCCCAACCGTATCCACCGGTGCGCCGGATAAGCCGGGTTCGTAGGCAGCAGCAGCGCACATATCGTCATCAGGGCCGCCGCAACAAATAACGGCTTGTACCACCGCTTCCATTGGCTCAACGGTACCGTAGCAGTTACACCGAAAGCAACCAGGCTCAAACCAACGGCAATCAGCTGACGGGTAATGTAATAACCGCTGCTAACGTTCTTCTCTACCACTAACGCCGGGCTGATGGAATACACCACAATCAGCCCGATCCCCAGCAATAGGACGCTTAAAATAAGCAACCAGTAATCAGGCCGGTGGCGGCGAGTGGTTGCCGGCTCACCAAGTGGGGCGGTGCGTCGCGTCACCGCCCCCATTTATATGTACCGTCCCAACAAAAATACAATCAGCCCCAATACCGCGCACACCTGCCCTACTACCCAAAAGCGCATCGTTACCTTGGTCTGCGGCCATCCCATCTCCTGGAAGTGATAATGTATCGGTGCAATCTTAAACACCTTCTTGCCGTGGCGCAGCTTCTTCGACAGAATCTGAATAGCGCTTGAGCCGGCCTCAGCCACGAATACCAGTCCAATAATCGGCAGCAAGAGCACCGTATCGGTAATCATCGCCACCACGCCCAGGGCTGTGCCGAGTGCGAATGAACCGATATCTCCCATATAGAACCGCGCCGGCCCGATATTAAACCAGGTGTAGCTCAATAGCGCGCCAACAATCGTCAAACAAAAACCGGCCACTCCAAAACGCCCTTCCAGCGCCGCAATAATAGCGTATACACCAAACGCGATCGACGTCAGCCCGCCAGCCAATCCGTCCATACCATCGCTGATATTCACGGCGTTTGCGGTAGCCACCACCACCAGCACAAACAACGGTACAATCAGCCAACCAATGTGCATCGGTGTATCCATGCCCGGTATATGAATGCCAGTTACGTCCAATTTGTCATAGAAATACCAGCCGCCCACCAATGCCACCAGCGTAGTCAGAAGCAGCTTGATACGGCTGCGCAGCCCGGCAATGCCGGTGCCATCACCACGCACGTTAATAATGTCATCCAGCAGCCCCACGCCAGCAGCCCCCACAAACGCCGCCAGCGGCAGCCATGTCTCCGTTCGGCTCAGGTTAAAGCATAGTGTTACCAGTACTGCCGCAACCACAAAGATCATGCCGGCCATCGTCGGCACCTTACGCTTCGGCTTGGCATTATGAATCTTCATAAAAACCGTTGCCTGTTCACCAGTCGTCGTGGCCGTACGCGGCCGCTTCCACCACTGCCATTTGTACGCCAGCGTGGTATACACCGGGGTGATAAGCATGCTTACCAAAAAGCCCAAAAAGCCCAAAAGCAACGTACGTATTAATGTATCGGTATCAACCGCCACAAACAGGGTGCTGTGCATATCTGTGTTTCCTTTTCTATTCCCTTAGTGCGTATTATATCACTGCCCTTTAGGGGTTACGTTAAAATTATCGATCAACATATGCGCCAACGAGCCGAATATCGGCTGCGCCGCGGCCGTACCGGCATAGCCGCCGACCTTTGGCTTGTTGGCGCGCACCATAATCACATACTGCGGCGTATCACCGCCCACATATCCCAAATACGTGCCATTAAAGTCATGCTCCAGATACTTGCCGTTCTCTTCAATCTGCGCCGTCCCGGTCTTACCGCCCACCCCGTACTGTTGTTGGTTGAAGCCAGGCGTAAAGTAATGCTTGTCCACTACAAACTCCAACATACTCCGCAGATCTTTGCTCACCTGCGGCGACACTACATCATGGTTCAAAATCTTAGGCGCCAACGTATGCTTGTCGCCGGTATTGCTTACCGTTGCGTCCACCAGGTGCGGCTGATAGTATGTACCGCCATTTACTATTGCTGCAAAAGCGGCAGCCATTTGCAGCGGCGTGGCTGTCATGCCTTGGCCAAATGTCGTATTCGCGTACGTCAGGTCGCGGGCATACCCTTTATTCGGATCGGGAATATAGCCTGGCGTTTCATACACCTCAATGCCCGTCTCTTTGCCAAACATGTAATGTTTAGTCATATAGTCATACCATACCTGTCGGCCATGAGCATTTATGTCTGTACCGCCGGGTTTGCTCATCTGCATCAGCAGCCAGGTAGCGCCGGTATTCAACGACAAATTCAACACATCTTTCAAACTTTTCACGCCGCCGCCACCATCTTCTTCAATGTTCCTAATCGTAAAGTCATCAACCTTCCAGCTGGCCGGATCGTAGTATGTCTGGTCGGCCTTCACCGCGCCGGCGTCAAGG
>JARIHB010000139.1 GCA_029288515.1 Candidatus Saccharimonadota bacterium
ATATGACAACTTCGTATCCTACGTGTCACGCCAGCGTAATATTTCCGAATCTACTATCCGCAACCAGATCGGCGCGCTGCCGTACGACAATAAAACCGCCGAGCAGTACAAGCTGATAGACGAAACAAACAACCGCGAAGCCGCTTACCAGGCACTGGCTGACGAAGCAGGTATTGGCGACGATTTCGGTATCGTGCGTGAAGAAACCACGGCCAGCTTTATTAAGAGCTTGCTGGGCGCCATTACCGGTCAACCCAAGAAGGAGGCGAAGGGTGTCGATACCTGCGCGCTCACCCGTGGTATATTGGCATACCACGGCGATACTGCTGCGTTGTGCAAGGACGAGTAGCGTACAATCCCATGTGGTAAAATACAGAGACTAAGCCAGGGGGTGCCATGTACGGCAAGTTACATAAAATCGCAAGTTCTAAGATGGCGCTCTGGGGTGTGACAGCGTTTGCTGTAGTATTATTTTGCCTGACGGCCGCTATTGCCTTTGGCATGCACGCGCACCGCAAGGCTGCCAGCCAGGCGCCGGCCGAGAAGATACCGTCAGTGCAACCCACGGTCAGTACACTGCAAGTCCAAAACAGCGATGCATCAAGCACTCAGCCTTCACAGTTGCAGGGCCAGCCGGATAACGCCAAAGTCTCACAGCCGGCAGCTGCGGCAGCTGCCTCTAACGTACCGGAATTAAGTGCCGGTATTGCTGCTACCGAGTTGCAGCAAGGTGCTACTAATTCGGGCACTTCGGGCGTGCAGGCGCAGATAGATGCTGCAGGGCTGAATATCGGTGCACAGGCCAATCTGCCGTAGCATTCGTCTACCTCTGTTATATCTGATATAATAGCCTGCAATGGACCAACAACATATCCGTAACTTCTGTATCATTGCGCACATCGACCATGGCAAAAGCACTCTGGCCGACCGCTTGCTGGAGATGACCGGCACTGTAGAAAAGCGTTTGATGAAAGAGCAACTGTTGGACCGCATGGATCTGGAGCGCGAGCGCGGTATTACCATCAAACTGCAGCCGGTGCGCATGGATTATAAGAATTATCAGCTGAACCTTATTGACACTCCCGGGCACGTGGACTTCAGCTATGAAGTGTCACGCAGCCTGGAAGCCTGCGAGGGTGCTATCTTAGTGGTTGACGCCACGCAGGGCATGCAGGCGCAAACCTTAGCCAACGTATATCTGGCTATGGCCGCTGACCTTACCATTATCCCAGTATTGAATAAGATTGACCTGCCAGCCGCGGACGTAGAGCGTGTGGGCGCCGAAATTGTAAGTCTGTTGGGCTGTAAGCCCGAAGACATTTTACATATATCAGCGAAAACCGGGCAGGGCGTGGATGTGGTGCTCGAACGCGTGGTTGCTGAAATACCGGCGCCGAACGGTACAGCTGACGCGCCGACCCGCGCACTGATCTTTGACAGCTACTACGACGACTACCGGGGCGTCATATTGTACGTGCGGGCCGTGGACGGCCATCTAGGCAAGAGCGACCAGATACATATGATGGCTGCCAGCGCCAGCGGCTTGGCGTTGGAGGTTGGCGCCTTACGGCCGGATATGTCGGCGCTGCCCGGTATTCAAACCGGTGAAATCGGCTACATTGTAACTAACCTTAAAAGTACCCGCGAAGCTAAGGTGGGTGATACTGTTACTCTGGCAAAGGCGCCGGCCAGTGAGGCACTGCCCGGCTATCAGGACGTCAAGCCGTTTGTATATGCGGGCTTTTTTCCTGATAGTAATGAACACTACCAAGAGCTAAAAGATGCTATCGAGAAGCTGTCACTCAGCGATAGCGCCCTGCAATACGAATTGGAGAACTCGCCGGTGCTGGGCTTTGGGGTGCGCATTGGCTTTTTGGGGCTGCTGCACATGGATATTGTGCGCGAGCGCCTGGAACGTGAATATAATCTAGATCTGGTAGTTACCAACCCGTCTACCGACTACCAGGTGTCGCTGCTTAAGGGTGACGAGCTGGACATCAAGAGCGCCGCCGATCTGCCCGACCCGGCGGGCATCAAGGAAATCCGCGAGCCGTGGATTAAGGGTGAAATTGTGGCGCCCAAAGAGTATGTCGGCCCGATTATCCAACTTATCTCCAGCAAACGCGGCCTGCATACCAATCTCAGCTATATCGATGAACGGGCGCTCGTGAGCTTTGAGGCGCCGCTCGCGAATCTGCTGACTGACTTTTACGACCAGCTCAAAAGCCTCACATCCGGCTACGGCTCATTTAATTATGAGCTGGCCGATTATCGTGCCGAAGATCTGGTGCGCGTAGATTTCTATGTGGCCGGCGAGAAGGTAGACAGCTTGAGCGTCATGGTGCACCGCAGTGAGGCCGAGCGCCTGGGCCGCGAAATCGTCGGCAAGCTGAAGGAAGTTATCCCGCGTCAGCAGTTCCCGGTGGCGCTGCAGGCGGCCATCGGCGGGCGCTTTATTGCCCGCGAAGATATCAGCGCCTACCGCAAAGATGTTACCGGTTACCTGTATGGCGGTGACGTATCCCGTAAGAAAAAGCTGCTGGCCAAACAGGCCAAGGGCAAAAAACGCATGAAGCGTTTCGGTAAAGTTGATATTCCCGCCGAAGCATTCACGGTAATGCTTAAGCGCGATTAATGCGCATAAATGCGTTACACTTACAGCATGGATGCAACTGACTATAAGCCGTCGCCAGCTACGCTTGGGCGCCTACAGCAGGTGCGTTTTGTGGCGGTAGTGGGACCGACTGCAGTAGGAAAGACAACGCTAATCCGCGAGGCTATGAAACGTGAGCCGTCGATACATTTAGTATTGAACAACACCAGCCGTGCGCCGCGTCCAGATGAAAAAGAGGGCGTCGACTACCGCTTTGAAACACGCGCCGCCATGGAGAAGCGAATCGAGAAAGGCGAGTACGTGCAGGTAGCGCCTTCGCTGTTTGGCGACCTCTATGCCACGGCAGCCGATGACTATCCCATTGAGGGCACAGATGTGCTGCCGGTGTTGGCAGACGCCATGCCAATGTTTAGGGCACTACCGTTTCAGGATATCCGCTGCGTTTTTCTGGTGCCGCCCGATTGGAAAACATGGCAAAAACGTATTGCCAAGCATAAGTTTAGCCCCGAAAAGTTAGCTTCCCGTATGCAGGAAGCCCGTCGCTCACTGGAGTTTGCCCTCACTGATACCGATCTGCACTATGTTATAAGCCGTGACGTGGAATCGGCAACCGATGACTTTGTAGTAGTCATTATGCAGCGACCGTATAGTGCTGCGTTGCAAGACGATCAGGCTAATGCCCGTATGATTATCCGTGAATTGCTTGCGCAGATGCAGAATTAAGTTGCGCCAGAACATGTTTTGGCTTCATATACAAAAATACAACATTATACTAATAAAAGATGTTGCAACCCGAGGCAACCTTGGATAGTATGCATTCGCCTTCCTCGGTAACGCAGCACTTGCACCCTTCATGCACCGGCGGGTTAGCGGCTCGCGTTACCGAGAGGCACCTGCCCGTAATTATAGTAAATTGTCATAGCGTCGCGCATTGTAGTTACGTCATAAAACACTTAGCATAACAAGGCTTACTCTTTAAAATTTTGCAAAATACGGTATAGTAGACACATGGAGATCACGGAAGATAGCCCTACCCCTGCCACAGCGCCGCACCTCAGCCGCGTTGCTGAGTTTAATGCTGCACTGCGAGGCTACCGTGTGAGCGTGCCTGCGCAGCGCATTCTCGATGAGACTACTTTTGTACTATTGGTTGGCCCATCTTCTTCGGGCCGTAACACTATCATTAATAAGTTGTTGGAAACCGGTGATTATTACTTTATTATCTCCGACACCACGCGACCGCCGCGCAGTAATAACGGTAAAGTCGAACAGAACGGCGTTGAGTACTGGTTTCGCTCCGAAGAGGAATTTCTTGACGACCTGAAAGAGGGCAAGTATCTGGAGGCCGAAGTAATTCACGGCCAGCAAGTGTCTGGTATCAGTATTCGTGAGTTGCAAAAGGCTCATGATAATGATAAGGTCGCTATTACCGATATCGAAATCGGAGGCGTGCTAAACGTCGTGCAGGCTAAGCCCGACACGGCGGTTATTTTAATTTTGCCCCCTAATTTTGAAGAATGGAAACGCCGGTTGCGCGGCCGCGGGCATATGAGTAACGATGAATACCGCCGCCGCATGGAAACGGCGCTGCGCATCTTCCAAGCGCCCGCCCGTAACAATTTTTTCAATTTTGTTATCAACGACAACCTTGAAGACGCAGTCAGGCAAGTACATGACATTGCTACCGGTACCGTTGATGCTGCCCTCCAAGCCAAGGGCGCGGGGCTGGTGCAAGAGCTGCGTGTCCATTTTGCTGAAGAGCTGGACAATAATGCTGATCTTTAGCACTCTTGACTATTGAGTGCTAAAGATCATATCATAGAGGCAATGACTGAACGACAGCAACTCATATTACGCGCCGTAGTAGAGCAGTACGCCGAAGTTGCCAGCCCGGTGGGTTCCAGCCTGCTGGCTAAAGTATTCGGCGTAAGCTCTGCAACTATTCGTGCCGAAATGGCTGAGCTGGAACGCCTAGGTTTTATTATGCAGCCGCACACCAGTGCCGGCCGCGTGCCAACCGACAAAGGCTACCGTTTCTATGTGAACAGTCTGGCTGAAGATACGGACAATCCTGTCGCTCCGGCTGAACGCCGAGCTGAGCGGGCTCTGACCGCCCGGGTACACGGTTCTGGCGTGCCGGAACGCACCATTCGTAATGCTGTCGATACACTGGTTGAACTGACACACAATTTAGGCTTGGCGACCATCGGCAATCAGCTGTATATGAGCGGCCTGTCTAACCTATTCGGCCAGCCGGAATTTGTGCAGGCCGGACAGGTGCAGCAGGTTGCCCGGCTGCTCGATAACCTGGAGCCGTGGCTGCGCGAAGCGGCACCCAACGAACCGCTCAATGTGTACATCGGCCGCGAAAATCCCATTGGCCGCACCGCTGGCTGTTCATTGATTATCAGCCGTTTCCAAAGTCCCTATTCCAACCATAGCTACATCGGTGTACTGGGCCCGACTCGCCAGAGTTATCGCGATGTTATGCAGTTGGTGGCCAGAGCCGGCCGGACACTGGAGGAAGTATTATGAGCAAACAAGACCATCACCACAACGAACCGCATCACAAAGACCATCAAGACGCGGGCACGCCAAACAATGACACTCCGCAGCAGCCGACCACGCCGGCGGTTGACGTCCCACTGGAAGACGAGGTATTGGCGCTGCAACAACACATAGAAGACTTGACTGCCGCTGTCCAGCGCGAGCGCGCCGATGCTATGAACCTTCGCCGGCGGCACGACGAGCAGATGGCTGCGCTGCGCACTACCGTAAAAGCCGGCGTTATACAAGAATTGCTGCCCGTAATTGATAATTTCGAGCGCGCTCTGAAACACGTGCCCGAAGAGCTACAAGGCAATGCATACATCAAGGGCGTACAGGGGGTGGTGAAGCAGTTCGAGAAGACGCTGGCCGACATGGGCGTCCGCAAGATTAAGACAGTTGGCGAACCGTTTAACCCCCACCTGCACGAGGCGGTGAGTATGGAAGACGGTGATGGTGATGAAGAAGTGGTGAGCGAAGAACTGCAATCCGGTTACCAAATGGGCGACGAAGTAATCCGCCACGCCATGGTCCGCGTAACTACTCGCTAGCAAGGTTATAAATTGCCAGGTTCGACTTTGAGCGGTGTTAGCCCGTCGATACGGTCGCCAATGGAGCCTTGTCTGGCATAGCGTACTAATGGTCCAAGCACTACCGCCCCGGCTAATGCCCCGGCTGCCCCGTATTCGCCCATGTGTGTAAGGTCGAGCGCCGGCGACATATCTTGGGCTCGTTCGATCAATGGAACTGCGGCGCCCATAAGTCCACCGATGCCGGCACCGAGTAAATCGCCTGGGTTCGGCTGCATACTGCGAGGCCCACGATAGGCGGCCGCAGCCCGGTAGAAGGCCCGGCCTAGTGATTCTGCGCTAGCACCAGCCCGTTTAAGGCGCAGCGCATCGTGACCGGTCTGATGGGCTACATCCTCTATGTAGTCCCATGACGCGCCTTCGTCCACGACCTTCATGGTATCATTCGCGCCATCGATATAAGGGTAAAACGTTGCATTGCGGCCTTCACCAGGGGCCTGTATCGCTACGCCGCCCAAATGAGGTATGGTGCTAGATCTGGCGAGCTGTTCCATAGCCTGCATATGGGCTACATCGGGTATGATACGCTCCACTCCGTGTTGGTGTATGTCTTCGGCAAAGCCTTCAGAAACGTATAAAGCAGGGCTGTCAGCTGAAAAGGTAAAATCGGACATTATTTGTCTCTCCTTAAGATAATGGCATTTGGGAAGCGACGGGCTGCTTCAGCCTCTAGCTCCGGATTGCCTTGATTGGTGTCTGGGTTAGTTAGCGCGTTAAGTATTTGCTTACCCCATGCGCTTAGCCGGGCTTTGGATTGTGCCTCTTCGCTACCGCGAGGCGGGATAAGTAACGCATGGGCTAGGTCTGCGCTCAGAGGGTGGTTCAAGTCCCCGGCTTCAATTTCAACCACGGTTGTCCCACGCCTTTCAAGGACGATCTTCTGGCATACGTCTTCGATCTTGCGCACAGGCCGATCCAGTGGAGTAGTGTCCGGGCCGGCGTTGCGGTAGATGCGGTAAGGGGCTGCGGTGTTATAACGAAGATCATCTTGGTCAGGCGTGCGGTATACAAAATCCATAGCGTACGGCTTAGCGGGTAAGCCGCGGCCAGCTTCACTTTGCATGAACACACCAAGCGCAGCAATGTCGTCAGGGCGGTGCTCGATGTGCATCACACCTGCTTCGCGGGCGAGATCAACGAAATCTGGTGTAAGGTATGCCCCCGGGGCGGGGTGTGCTTCAGAAAAATTAATCATGGCGTATTTATATCATAAAATAACGATCTGGCATATTGTGTAAAAGAAGATTAACTAGCACTCTTGACAGTAGAGTGCTAGTTTTTTATGCTAAGAGGGTATTTAGCACTCATATACGCTACTTGCTAACGGAAAGGGATACATATATATGGGTAAAATCATTGGAATCGACCTTGGAACTACTAATTCGGCCATGGCCGTTATGCAGTCCGGCAAGCCGGAAATTATTGCCAACAGCGAGGGTGACCGTACCACGCCGTCGGTTGTCGCCTTGAATAAGACAGGCGAGCGACTGGTGGGCAAGATTGCCCGCCGTCAGCAGGTTACTAACTCCAAGAATACGATTTATGAGGTAAAGCGTCTGATTGGCCGCCGCTGGGAAGACAAAGAAGTCCAGCGCGATCTAAAGCTAATGGGCTACGAAATCGTAAAAAGCGGCAACGCTACCAAGGTAAAGATGGGCGACAAAGAATATAGCCCGGAAGAGATCAGCGCTATGATCCTTGGCAAACTGAAGGCTGACGCCGAAGCTTTCCTGGGCGAGCCGGTAAGCGAAGCGGTTATTACCGTACCGGCCTACTTTGACGATAGTCAGCGCCAAGCCACTAAAGACGCCGGTAAAATTGCCGGCCTGGAAGTTAAGCGTATTATTAACGAGCCGACTGCTGCAGCCTTGGCATACGGCCTGGACAAGGGCGAAAAGAAGGACGAAAAGATTGCCGTGTACGACCTTGGCGGCGGTACGTTTGACGTATCTATTC
>JARIHB010000141.1 GCA_029288515.1 Candidatus Saccharimonadota bacterium
GTGTCTAAAGAGGGTCTGAGGGGGAGAAAATCGGGTACCGGGAACGCCGGTTGATCACCGTGAGGCGGTGTGTCATAGCGATTAGCATCGGCAGGATAGCCGTCAGAAAAGTCAGCATTGTCTGGACGATCAAAGCTCATATCGCCCAAGTATATAGGGATGGCACGAAGGCGGCAAATGCCCGTTATGTATTAATTGTCGGATTGCAGCGTGTTTTCAACTACCTGCAGCAGTTCTTTTGGTGATGCCCAGGCCTTTAAAATATAGCGCTCCGCGCCGTATTTATATGCTTCGTCAATCTCTTTTTGCATGTCGTAATTGCTAAAAACGATGACATTTACAGCCGGGTGGTCGTCTTTGAGGTTATAGCGCTGCAGAAATTCGATGCCATCCATGCGCGGCATACGCAGATCTAGCAGAATAAGCGTCGGCTCCAGCTTGGCGGTGATTTCTAAGGCTTCCTGCCCATCATAGGCAGCGTGCACCGTGTAGCCACTCTTTGTGAGTATCATTTGGTATGCTTCGTTCAGCGATTGTTCGTCTTCGACGATCAAAATAGTAGCTGGTGACTGTTTGTTAGCCTTCTTCGCCATGTAGGTTCCTATACTTATGGTATTAGTATACCGTAGGTTTATCCAGTTACTGTGAAATATTTAATACTGTCAATTACAACGGTGCGTCAAGTGGTAGGACGATAGTAAAGGTAGAGCCCTTGCCTGGCGCCGATTTGACCGTTATGGTACCGCCATGCAATTCGACTAAGTGCTTGGCCAGGTATAGGCCGATACCAGTGCCGCCCACAGCCAGGCTCATTTCGTTGGGGAGGCGCGAGAATTGCTTGAAGAGCTTATCGAGGTCTTGAGGTTGAATACCCACGCCAGTATCCCTTACCCGTATGAAGGCATGCGTGGGCGTTTTATACAGCTTGATGGTTACAGAGCCGCCACGGTGGGTATATTTTATGGCGTTTGATATCACGTTTTCTATGGCCATGCGCAAGGTGTGAGCGTCGATGGTGAGTATCATTGGCCGTTTGGGGATGATGGTTTCAAAGTGATGTTTGGCGGCGGTAATGTCCGGCTGCAGCTCGGTAAGAATGTCTTGTACCAGAGCGTTCAGATCGGTTTCGGTGCGAGCCAACACAATCCGGCCGGATTCGATCTTTGCCAAATGAAGAATTTCGTTGATGATTTGTAATTGTCGGTCGTTGCTGGCATAGGCCTTGCCGAGCAATGTCATTTGTTCTCTGGACACATGGCCGGCAAAGCCCTGCAGTATCATGCCCAGGTACTGTTTTACACCGGTTGCAGGCGTGCGCAATTGGTGTGAGGCAAGCGACAGCAGCTCGTCTTTAGCTAGTTCTACGGCACGCTCCTTTTGGACGGTCAATTCGTGGGCGCGGGCTTTTAATAACAACAGTACAATCAGCCCAATAAGCACGGCCGAGAAAATGCCGCCAATCAGTACTGACGTCGGGCGGTGCAGCTGTACGCTGCTGAGCAGTTCTGACGGCTGGAAAATATAATCGATATGCCAGTCGCGGCCGTATAAATGGAGGGCATGGCTGACCGTGATATTACCCCGTTTGGCATCCAGTGCGTTATAGTTATCGGTACTATAAAGTGGTTTGGCCTGGATGGTATCCTCGGTACGCACCTGGTAGGCTGCAGCCTGGCGGCTCAGCGTGGCAGTTGTGTGACCGAAGAACTTATCAGCACGGAATGAGGCGTACACATACCCGCCGACGTTCTGTCTTCGCGCGGTGACCGTTTGCTGTGGTCCGGTGATATAGTACGGTACGAACAAACTGAATCCGCTATACGTCTTGGTATCGCCCAGCGGTTGTAAGGTAAGACTGCCAGTGAGCGTGGTGTGCCCGGTATCGCGGGCGGTAAACATAGCCTGCCGGCGGGTTTCGCTGGAGTACCCGTCAAGCCCGAAGTTGATAGGCGAGGTAATGGCTACCGCTTGGGCATACATCAGCGGCGCGTACTCCGCGGCACTGCTGCTTAGCGGGTGAACAGTGTAGTCGGCAAAGCCGGGTTGGCTGCGCATGTATGCCGTAAAGGCATCAACTTGGCTGGCGGGCACGACTTTCATAAAGCCGATTGTTTGTGCGCTGGGGTAGTTCGTTTTTATACTGTAGGCCGTCAGAAAGTTTGCCCAGTCACCTGCCGTTACTTCGTCAGAACCCTGCAACAGGCCTACTCCGCCCTGGAGTATTTCTTCATATGAATTGAGAGTGTCTTCTATGGTACGCTCGGTGGTGCTCACGCGATCGTTAATAGCGGCCTGTTTGTCGCGCTGCAGTGATTGATTGGCGGCATGCCAGGTAACGCCGGTGGCTATCAAAATTGCGCCGGCGATAACCATTGGCGGAAAATACAGCGAATGATAGAGCGTCGAAACAAGCCGTGCAATGCGGTATGACATAAAAGTATTGTACCGCTTTACATCCCGGTGCGCCGCATATTGCATACGATATATAGCTTATGCTCAGCGGTTGTTCAGTGTATACTGATGGTGTATATCTATGGCAACGCCACCTAAAATGCAGCAGTCTACCGGCAAACGAAAAAATCAGCGTTCGTCAAAACGCTCGTATACCATTAGGCTCACCAACGTATTGTCCGGTACGCAAGAGGATGTGCGTATGCCGGCATCATCTCGTGCCCGTAATGCATATTCATTGTGGCCGGCGTTTACGGCCTATATTGTCGGTTTCGCACTGCTTAGCTTGTCGTTTATTGCTCATACATTAAAGCTGTACTGGATGTTTGTAATCCTGCTGGCACTTGCTGCAGGTGTGGTGTTCGGCACGGCTACGGTGCGTGCGATGCGCCGCCGCGGATAACCGCAGCTTGTGCTTGCGCGCCGGCCAGCGATTCAGGTATAGTAAGCGTAAACTTTATGTGAAAGTTTCAGAGTGACAAACCGAAAAGAGTGGGGACTACAATTGTTTTTGCGTGCCCGTCGCGTATGGCGGGCGGCCTATGAAGCGTATGCCGAGATAGGCCGGCCGGCTGCGCTCGGCCTGTGGGCGCGCGTCAGCAAACATGTGTATGCACAATACCTGCAGATGCGCCGTCAAACAGATCCATACGTCCATCGCAGCCGCAGACGTACCATGGTATATGCACATCATGTATTGCGCATCGTACGCCTGTCGGCCCACCATAGCTGGCGGGCGCTCAAGAAAGCGCATCATCATGCGGCCGCGCGGCCGCATACATACCTTGTTGCCCGTGTGCGGTGGTACAGACAATGGCATGCGCATCGGTATCATCTGCATGCCCACACCGCGTTTACGGCAGTATACATAGTGGCAGTGGCGGCGTTGATGACCACTATCTTTAACCGTACCCATGCCTTGCCTGATCTGACCGATACATGGAATTTTACGAGCGCCAGCGGCTATGTACTAGATAATGGTGCTGAAACAAACGGTAGCAGTGTGCGTCTCAAGGCCCAAAATTATAGCAGCGATGCTAACACCCAGGCATTGTTTCATTTAGACGAAACCTCAGGCACTAACGTTTCGGACAGTTCGTCATTTGCTAATAACGGTACTGTTGGCGGCGGCTCGTCGTGGGTGGCCGGCAGCCTTAATAATGCTTTGTCGTTGAATGGTGCGCTGACCGATGTGCGGGTGCCTGATTCGCCTTCACTGTCGCTGTCTCAGGACAACACCCTTGAGGCCTGGACGAAGTTTGCTTCAACGTTCGGCGCGGGCACTCATGACAATCGCCAGGGTATCATCGATAAAGGTGCGTACAAGTTGTACTACAGCAAAGAAACCGGCAAAGTGACCTATGAACTGGCCAACGCCAGCGCCACCAGCTGGAGTCAGCAAGCCGGCTCCGACATTAAAGGCAGCTGGGACATAAACGGCAAGCTAGCCGTAAACGCGCAGGTAGCGGTGGGCAGTGATGTGTACGCCGGCCTGGGAAACGCCGTGGGCGACGCCGAAGTGTGGAAATGGGACGGCACCACCTGGACACAAATCGGCGGCGACGGTAAAAATGGCAGTTGGTCCGACCAAACGTACGAAAACGTCGTTTCTATGGCCAGGAACGGCACCATATTATATGCCGGCCTGGGCAGCACCGCCGGCGACGCCGAAGTGTGGAGCTGCGATACAAGCACGGGCTGTACTAGCTGGACCAAAATCGGTGGCGACGGCATAAATAGCGGATGGGCAGTTAACACCTTCGAAGAAGTTGACAGTATGACAGTCATGGGCGGCAATCTGTATGTGGGATTGGGCCTGACAGCTAACGACTCTCGCGTATACCGCTGGAACGGCACCGCCTGGACATGGGTGGGCGGTTTCGGTATCGGTGCGCCGTACAATGCGTTCCCTACCGGATACGAAGCAGTGTACAGTATGACCAACGACGGTACGAACCTCTATGTAGGGTTCGGCAACACCGCCGGCGATGCCGACGTGTGGCGACTGACAGGTACTACCTGGACGCAGATTGGTGGTGACGCCCTCAGCAGCAGCTGGGCGGCAGCCACCTACGAAACAGTAGTGAGCCTCCGTTACTTCAATGGCAATCTGTATGCAGGACTTGGCCTGACCGCTGGCGACGCTGAAGTGTGGCGGTGGAATGGTACGGCGTGGACACAGATTGGCGGCGACACGCTTAATTCCAGCTGGGACAGCACTTCGTACGAAGGTGTCTACAGCTTTACTGATGATGGCACCAATCTATATGCCGGTTTAGGCACTACCGCCGGTGATAACGAAGTATGGACCTGGAATGGTACGGCGTGGACCAAGATCGGTGGTGACGCTATTAACAGTGGATTCACCAACACGCATACCCAGGTTAACTCACTGCTCTACGCCAACAGTACACTGTACGCCGGGCTAGTCGCCACCGCTAATAATGCCGAGGTATGGTCGTATAACGGCAGTACCTGGACGCGCATAGGTGGTGGTTACGTCAATAAGAGCTGGGGCTTCTTTAACCTGCAGGACGTCGAAAGTATGACGGTTTCAGGCGATTACCTATACGCTGGCACGGGCAACACCGTTGCCGGGAATGCTATGGTGTGGCGCTTTGACGGTAACAGCTGGCAAATTGTGGGCGG
>JARIHB010000172.1 GCA_029288515.1 Candidatus Saccharimonadota bacterium
GTTATAGGCCGCGGCGTTGCGTTCATCGATTTTCAGGATAGTAAGCAATGCTTTTTCGGCGCGCAGCAAACGGTTTTCGCGCATGCCCTGGTGGGCGATGTCCCATAGCTTGCCCAAGCGGTCGCCAATCTTGCGGGAGGCCCCTAAAATCTCGTCATCATGCACTTTCGTGTTATGAAACGCCAACAAACCAAATACGCCAACGATTGCTAACTCAAACATAGGTTACCTCTTATATTAGAATCCTCAGTCTACAAATGCAAGAACAAATTGCTTAAGGTAAGCTTAGTATTCGCACTGCGTTCCAGCGCCTCGCGGGCCATAAACGCCTGCTTGCGGATACGATGCCACTGCTTAATGCGCGGTCCTTCACCTTTTGCAGCCGCTTGCGCTACCATAGCCTCAGCAATCCGTTCCAGCGCCGACACAATGGCCACGGCAGATTCTTTCTGCTTGCTCATACCGTCGACCGCCGCCAGTCGCTCAAATGTACTCTTTTGCAACAGCTCTTTGGCCTGCCCTACGCTTTCCAGTAAGGGATGCGTTTCATCGCCGTCTAACAGCGCACACAGCAACCCCGGCAGCCCGCCGCTCAAGAAGTATGCTTGCCGCTGTGTTTGTTCGTCTTTGTTTGAGGCAGCCAAAAGACCAGCGACTTGCGCCTCTGTGGGTGCCGACACCGTAATCGTCTGCACGCGTGACAATATAGTAGGCAGCAGCGAGCGCGGGCTGTCAGCGGTCAGTATCATTATTGTGTCGGCAGGCGGTTCTTCTAAGAGCTTCAGGAAAGCATTTTGCGCCTCCGTAGTTAGTGCCTGGGCATGCTCAACAATAACCGACCGGCGCAGCGGCTTGTTACCAACAGTCTTTAGCTGTAAGAATTTCTGCAAGTTGCGGATGGCTTCGATAGAAATACTGGAGCCATCAGCTCGGACTACCATGTACTGCGGGTAATTGGCCAGCTTATCGGCCGAAACATGCAAAAGTGCGCCCGCTATAGCTTCGGCAATTGCCGTTTTGCCACTGCCATCCGGGCCGGCTAGCAGCAGGGCGTGTGACGGCGAAACAATGAAATGCTCCAGCTGAGCTTTAGTGGCATCATGCAGCACTAACTGCTCTATCACTGCATTAGCTCCGCAAATTCAGGCGGCAACGGAGCGGTAAATGTCTTGCGCACGCCATTTGGCAAAGTAATCTCTAGGCTTTGGGCATGCAGATACAGACGGTCGCCATACTTTCCCGTTCCATACAGCGGGTCACCGACAATGGAATGGCCGAGATGTGCCAAGTGTACTCGCAGCTGATGAGTGCGACCGGTCTTCGGTTTTAATTCGATGAGGCTATACTGGTCGTTAGTTTGCAGCACTTTATAGTGCGTTTGTGCCGGCCGGCCGTTTGCACCGACGCGGTGCGTGGCCGGAGCCTTTGGATTGCGTTCGATGGGCATGTCGATAATGGCTTCGTCTTGCTTTACATGCCCGCGTATAATCGCAACATACGTTTTAGCCACCGCACGGTCGGCAAACTGCTTTTGCAGCCAGGACATGGCCCGTTTATTTTTAGCTCCGATAATTACGCCGCTCGTTGCCCGGTCTAGCCGATGGACCACGCCAGCGCGTTCTCCCTCTTCCAGTTCTTTGCTCTTTTGCCTTAAAAATGAGGCTACTGTAGGCTCCGGATTGAATTCACCCTGCACATGGGTAAGTACGCCCGCGGGCTTATCGATCACAATTGCATCGTCGTCCTCATATAAGACTGGTAAGTCAATCTCTTCGGTAGTCTGCTGAAGCGATGACAAGTCGGCCGCCATCGGCGCGTCGGGCATAATCTTTTCGCCTGGCTTCAAAGCCTTGCCGTGAAGTGTTACGAGACCCTTATCAAACAACTTGGCCAGTGCGGCGCGCGAAAATACGGGATGCAAGCGCGCCAGTAGTACGTCGGCGCGCATGGGTCTGGCAGCCAGCTTAACACCAGTCACTTCAGATGTGGAACTCTCTCCACCCATAGCCTTCCAGAGTACGCCGGCTGGTATCATACGCTCCGGCAAAGGTGGCAAACCAGGGTCATGTATAACGTACCCGTCGCCTTCCTTGCGCAGCACCAGTACGGCATGGTCGGAATAGCCTTCTTTATCATTCAGTACCCGAGAGTTAAGTGTTACAAATACAAGCCGTTCGTCATTGAGCATATCATCTATATCTTCAAGCGTTGGCGATCGTTTTTCCGGCCTAACTCGGTCCAAAAATGATGAGATGCGTGGTGCAATGTTACGAATGTCCGAATGCGTAATCTGCCAGGTATACTGCTGTTCATTGAAATGCTCACGCAGATAGGCATCACCCTCTTTGGCATAGCGCCGGTAGTCAAAGTTCTCGATCATCCGAATATCAAAGCCGATATTTGCCATTCGTTCCCAGATAGTTACCGTCCACGCTGCTGTATTGTCCTTAAATCCGGACAACTTCTCTACTTCTTGCCAGCTCAGTTTACGCTGCAGAAAATAGTCGAACAGTATCTGATACACTGCCAGTGCGCAGTGCATGTTATCTTCATGGTTCGGATAAAACGGTACTTTCTTTGGCATAAGCAATTCTAGCGGAGGCCGACAGCTTTTTGCACGCGTAGCAGTGTGGCATTAGCTGTCTCGTTCATAACCGCTTCACTGTGCTGCAGCTTCTGCAGGATCGCACCATCGTCTACGGTAGCGAGCGTTGATTGGAATTGCAGCATAAAGGCGCTTACCACTTCAGCCACCGCATTTTTAAAGTCGCCATACCGCTCCTTGCCTTCCCATTCAGCATTGACCTCTTGCTGGCTGCGGCCGGAAAGCAGCGCCATGATCTGCAGTAAGTTGGTAATGCCTGGCTGATTTTTCGGGTCGAATGAAATCTTATTCACACTGTCTGTTGTAGCGCTCATGACCTTTTTAGCGGCATCTTCCGGCTTATCGCTCATAAAGACCACTCCCTTGCCGGTTTCGTCACTTTTGCTCATCTTTTTGGTCGGATCTTGGAGGTCTTTAATGCGCAAGCCCTGTTCTTTGCCGAAAAATTCGTGCTGCTTTGGTACTGGCAGCGGCACGGTCAGCAGCTCACCAAATTGATTATTCATGCGGGTGGCAATATCACGGGTAAACTCCAGATGCTGCGTTTGATCTTCGCCCACTGGCACATACGACGCGTTATACAGCAGGATATCAGCAGCCATCAATACCGGGTAATTAAACAGTCCGACACTGATGCGATCCTCACTTAGCTTGGCCGATTTGTCCTTAAACTGCGTCATGCGGCCCATCTCGCCCATGCCGGTAAAACAGTCCAAAATCCACGTTAGCTCGCTGTGTGCGGGGATATAACTTTGTCGATAAATATGCACATCGTCGTGATCTAACGGCAGGCCGGCAGCGGCAAACACTCGCAAGTTTTGCATGATCTGCGCTTGTAGTTGCGAATGATCGATAGGGGTCGTAAAGCTGTGCAGATCAGGTACGAATAAATTTACCCGATACTCGCCAGCCCGCTCCTTTGCCATGTCTACAATGGGTAGCAGGGCGCCCAAATAGTTGCCGATAGTCAGGTCGTTGTTGGCACGAATGCCGGTCAATATAACTCGTTTACTCATCTTGGATTCTATTATACAGCTTAGCGGCTTTTAGCGTGAGTGCGTACAAGCTCAATAACCGTCGGCCGTGCCTCGTCCATAGACATACACGCGTCAGTCCAGCTCATGCCAGGGGTTTGCCTGGACGTATCCGCGCCTTCACGTAAGTTGGCTTCAAAGGTAATAACCCGCGGTTGCTGAGCAAGCGATCCACGCAGCATAAGGTCAATCACTGCATCGCGGCAGCGCCGGATACCGGCCACGGTTTTTTCGTTTTTCCAGTCGAAAGCAATGGCACCGCCGTGCGAAAGATCGATGCCATATGGCACGCCCGCAGCAGCAGTCCTTTGCAGACCCTCTACATATGTTTCAGGAGTTTTGTATGCGCTGCCGCCGCGCCATAGGAGGGCAGTATTCGGATTGCCGGGAGTTTTAGGCACGATACCCATTCTACCGTCGCTCAGCATAACATCGGCATTCTCGTGCGGCGCAGCAATTGTGCGCATGGCTTGCAACGCCGGTGTTATATTGCCATCGCCATCGTTCTTGCAGAGTACTGGCAAATTAGGGTATGCGGATAACGTATGCCTGATGTGTGTGTCGCCGATATTGCGTGCGCCAACCCACGCCAGCACTTGGCGGCCAGCCTTACGGGCAATACCCTCCGGTCGCATTACTTCGCCTGCAAACGGCAGGCCCATATTGGCAATGCGCGTAGTAATATCGTGAGCAGTTACTATATCCAATTGCGCCAGGCCGCGCATGCCCACATCAGTTCGCGGCTTATCGTCCGAATCACGCATCAAAAGCAGAGCGCCGTCGGCAACTTCAGGCTCCTCTTGAAGCTCTTGTATCTGTTCGGCCACGATTTCATTGGCATAACGGCCGTTAATCATTGAGTTATCCATCGAGCACGGCCCCAGCATAATAATCAATCGCGGATCGCGGCCAGCCAAAATATCGCACACTTCCTGCTGCTGGGCGGCAACGCGTTCGGCTGTGTCGGGCAGCAGCGGGTGCATGGCGTCAAGTTCGGCCGGGCTGAGCTGCGGCGCAGCAAGTGTATCGTGCGGTGCAAGTAAAGCGTTCATAGTAGTAATCAACTCCTGTATATACTGATAAAAATAAAAAAACCGCCGTTTGGCGGTCTCTTCAGTAAGTTTCAGGAATCGATTTACGAGCTGCAGCGCACTGAACAAACCGCCAATTGCGGGCCGGTAAACCAATAAAAGAAAACGGCTAGTTTGTTCATTACTCGCGTAACTATAGCACTTCGTAAAGATAAAAACAACAGCGATCTATTCCCTAATATCTGTGGACTTACGCAGTTTGCATACAAAGAACGCTTCGATGTCCTCACTCGGCGCCAGGCGCAAACATCCCTGTATTGCTTCGTTAAAAGGCCGGCCGTTCCAGCTGCGCAGCGGCAGAACGCTGTTGGGCACGCCCAGTTTGAAGGGTATAACCTCGGCATCCTCGCGCGCTCGCAACAAGTAATCAATCACTGCTTCGTCTTCTTCGGGTGCCATCGTACAGGTGCTGTACACAAGTGTACCGCCAGGCTTCAACACCTCCCACGCTTGGGTAATGATACGTTTCTGCAGTTGCTGCAGACGCTTTATATGAGCCACAGACCATGCAGCAAAGTCTTTGTCACGGCTTAAGCGCATGAGCCCTTCGCCGCTGCACGGCGCATCGAGCAATATTTTATCAAACAGCTCGCCATCCAGTTTGCGCGCCAGCATAGTAGCGTCGAAAAGCGTTGTGTCGGTGGGCGTAACGCCTAAGCGTTTGAAGTTAGTCTGCGTTTTTACCAGACGAGCTCGCGAATTGTCGTTCACCCATAGCGATGCCCGATTATTGGTAATAGCAGCGATGTGGCTCGATTTACCGCCGGGCGCGGCACAAACATCCAAGATTCGTTGGTCAGGCTGCGGGTGCAGCGCCAGTACTGGAATCCAGCTGGCAGCATTCTGGATAAAAGCCGCGCCGGACGCCACAATAGCACTATCTCGCACTGCAACGGCACCTTCGTCAACCGTGTAACAATTGGTCGCCCATCGATAGGCAGTACCGCGCCAGCCAATGACCGCCAGTTGCTTGAGTGTTTCAGCCGGATCGGCAATGAGCGGATTCAGACGCAGGCTCTGGCGACGCTCTACGTTAAGCAGCTCCTGAGCAGCCGCTTTATCGACGCCGAGTATCTGCTGGGTTCGTTCCAGCCAAACCGCGCGCTTGCGCGCCAGCTTTTCTTCAGGACTCGTATGTTTAGACATATCACCTATTGTATAATGCACGCATGATTCGTGGTATTATCTTCGATTGTTTCGGTGTACTCGTAGGGAAAGGTTTTGGGGATATATATGCTGTAGCTGGCGGCGACCCAGTTGCCGACAATGCTTTCCTGGATAGTATGATTATGAAAGCGAACAGCGGTGCAATATCCGACGGGCAGTTCCAGGTAATTATGGCTGACAGACTTGGTTTGCCCCTGCCTGCATTCCAGGACATCGTCCGCCGCGAGGAGGCACTTAACACACCACTCATCGAATATATCCGTGCCCGGCTTAAACCCCATTATAAAATCGGCCTGCTCAGCAATGCCAGCACCGGCGTTATCGAGGCGCGCATTCCTGCCGAAGATCGTGCCCTGTTTGACGCTATAGTCGTCTCTGCGGAAACTAACTACCAAAAACCGGATCGTGAAATATTTCAATTAACGGTCGACAAACTCGGCCTTCGTTTTGACGAAAATGTTTTTATCGACGATCTGCCCATCTTCACCGAAGCTGCCAGCCGCCTTGGCCTGCGCACTATTCAGTATAAAAGCCTTCCACTTTTAAAGGCCCGGCTTGAATCTCTCCTTCAATAGCCAAAAGAGGTGTTCCGGCATGGAGACACCTCTTTTGATAAGCCTTGTGTTGGATTTTGCACCTAGCGCTTGGTGAACTGACGCTGCTTGCGGGCGCCCTTGAGGCCGAACTTCTTGCGTTCGCGCTCGCGGGAGTCGCGGCTCAGCAGGTCGTTCTTCTTCAATGTGCCCTTCAGGTCAGGTGTCATCAAGGTCAAAGCCTTGGCAATACCTAAACGGATTGCGTCAACCTGGCCGGCGTGACCACCGCCGTCAACGACAACGCTCACGTCAAACTTGTTTTCCTGTTCAAGCACAGTAAACGGCCTGTTCAGCTCAGCCAGCAAGGTCTGTGAACTGGCAAAGTATTCTTCAGCCGGCTTGCCGTTAACAGTAATTGTGCCTTTGCCGCCTTGCAGACGAACGCGGGCCGTAGCAGCCTTCCGGCGGCCTAAGGCGTAGAAGTA
>JARIHB010000013.1 GCA_029288515.1 Candidatus Saccharimonadota bacterium
GCGTAGAAGTATTCATTCTTAGCCATAGTTATTTGCTCTCCTTAACCGAAATAGCTTCCGGCTTCTGTGCTTCATGGTTGTGGTCGGCGTCAGCGTAAATCTTCAAGCGGGCGAGACGGCCGTCGCGCAGCTTGTTAACGGGCAGCATGCCGCGTACAGCTTGGAAAATAGCAGCCGTCGGATCCTTTTCGAGTTTCTCACGCATCGAGAGTTCGGTCAGGCCGCCCGGGAAACCGCTGTGCCTGTAGTACATTTTCTTGTCCATTTTGCCGCCGGTCACCTGGACAGCGGCAGCGTTAATGACGATTACATAGTCACCGGTATCGATGTGCTGAGTGAACATTGGCTTGCCTTTGCCGGTCAGCAAAGTAGCGACCTTGGTGGCAACCCGGCCCAGCGTAGCTTCGGAGGCGTCAATAACATACCACTTACGAGTTACGTCGCTTGGCTTCGCGCTATAGGTTTTCATTACTTAGTCTCCTTTTCGTCGGCCTTAGCAGCCTTCTTGGCAGGAGTTTTAGCAGCCGGCTTCGCGGCAACTTTCGCTGCATTCTTCGCAACTGGGGCTTCCTTCAGATCGTCAACAAAGCTAACGCGTGCCATCTGGGCATTGTCGCCGCGGCGCATGCGCGTCTTTTCGATGCGCAGGTGGCCGCTAGTACGACCGGCCAGCTTGGGTGCAATCTGGTCGACCAGCTTATGCGCAGCTTCGATAGTTTGCAGGTCGGCAATAATCTGACGACGGTTATGCAGGTCGCCCTTTTTAGCTTTAGTAATCAACTTTTCAACGTACGGCACCACTTCTTTGGCCTTTGGCAAGGTGGTCTCGATGCTCTCGTACTTGACGATTGAATCGGCCAAGCCCTTGACTAGCGCTTCCCGTTGGTCGCGCTCGCGGTGCAATTTACGGCCTTTGTATCCGTGACGATGCATGTTACAGCTCCAGCTCCGCTAATTTTTCTTTTACTTCGTCAAGCGCCTTACTGCCAAAGCCTTTCAGGTCACGCAGTTCAGCATCACTCAAAGAGAACAAGTCCTTGATGGTGTGAATATCGTTGTTAACCAGGGCATTTGTCGTGCGTGCGCTCAGGTTCAAGTCTTCGATAGGAGTGTTAAGCGCAGCCGGTTCATCGCCGGCATCGTCAACACGGCCAGCAATAGCCGCACCAACACCCATGGCCTCGCCAGCTTCAACACGGGTCTTGCCAGCCAATGCGGTGTACTGGTTAACCAAAATAGCAGAAGCCTCTTCGAAGGCATCACGCGGACTGATTGTACCGTCTGTTTCGATGGTAATCAGCAGTTTGTCGAGGTCGGTCATCTGACCAACACGCGTGTTCTCCACTTTGTAGCGTACGCGCAGTACCGGGCTGAACACAGCATCGAGAGCAACGTAATCGCTCGCCTTCTTAGCCGTGCCTTCTTCAACGGTGCGGTAGCCGCGGCCGGTTTCAACAACAAGGTCCATAATAAACTTACTCTTGTCGTCATCCAATGTGGCAATGGCGTGGTCAGGGTTTACAACCTCAACGTCAGCGTTTACCTGAATATCCTTAGCGGTAACCGGGCCTTTGCCCTGCTTAGTAATACGTACCTGCTGCGGTTCGTCGCCGTATACGCGGAAACGGACACCTTTCAGGTTCAACATGATGTCAACGACATCTTCCTTCACCCCGGCAACGGTGGTGAATTCGTGGGTAGCGCCTTCGACCTTGAAGCTGGTAACGGCTGCGCCGGAGATGCTGGAAAGCAGCACGCGGCGGAGTGAGTTACCAAGCGTCATGCCGTAGCCACTGTGCAGCGGTTCGACCACAAAAGTGGCGCTGGTGGCGCTGTGGTCATCTACTTGCACTAACCCTGGTGTGTGAATCATTTTTGACATAATCTTTACACAGCCTCCTTAGCGTGAGTAGTATTCTACGATTAATTGCTCGTTAATGTCGGGTTCAGCGTCTTCGCGGGCCGGTGCACCGGTAACTTTAACGGTGACCTTTTTACGGTCGACCTTCAGCCATTCAGGGATGGTAGATGGAGCTGGGCTGACGTCATCAAGCTTCTTGAAGTATTCAGTACTCTTGCTGTGATCGCGAACAGCCAGCTCGTCGCCGACCTTAACGCGAATGGATGGAATGTCAACGCGGGTGCCGTTCAGCGTAAAATGACCGTGGGTCACCAGCTGGCGGGCAGCGCGACGGCTCGGGGCAAACCCGGCGCGGTATACCGCGTTATCCAGGCGCTGCTCAAGGAGCTGCAGTAGTACCTGGCCGGACTGGCCTTGCTTGCGGCTGGCTTCCTTCATCAGGTTGCTGAACTGCTTTTCAAGCAAGCCGTACAAGCGCTTAACCTTCTGCTTTTCACGCAGCTGCAGGCTGTACTGGCTGGCCTTGTTACGCATACCGCCACGGCTGTTACCGTGTTGACCCGGAATGGTAGGGCGCTTCACCAGAGCCTTGTGAGCCTTGGGGTGCAGCGCATATCCTTCGCGGCGCGACATTTTTACGATTGAGTGAGTATCACGTGCCATATCTTTATCTCCTCACCCTAGATCCTACGAGCCTTACGTGGACGCACGCCACCGTGCGGCACACCGGTCTTGTCGGTTATTGTTTCTACTTGCATGCTTAAGCCTTGCAGCGTACGCACAGCGGCATCGCGGCCCAGGCCAACGCCCTTCAGGTATACGTCTACCTTGCTCATGCCATGCTGCTGCTTGGCGGCGTTGCCGGCTTTTTCGGTAGCAACCTGGGCGGCGTACGCCGTGCCCTTCTTGGAACCCCGGAAGCCGCACGCACCGGCGCTGGAGGCGGTCAACACCGCACCCTTGCTGTCGGTGAACGTAACAATGGTGTTATTAAAGGTAGCTAGAATGTGCACCTGGCCCGTCGGGACGCTGCGCTTAGCTTTCTTTTTCTTAGTGGCTGCCGCGTTTGCGGACTTTGTTGTCGAAGTATCTGCCATATCTTTATCCAATCATCCTATGTCTTCGAAGCAACCTTCTTAGCAGTACCGCCGACAGTCGTCTTCTTGCCACGGCGAGTACGTGCGTTGGTCTTGGTGCGCTGGCCGCGTGACGGCAGGTTGTTCTTGTGGCGCAGGCCGCGGTAAGCGCTGATGTCTTTCAAACGCTTGATATTGCCGGCAACAATACGTTGCAGCTCACCTTCAACGGTGTACTTTTCGTTAATAATGTCCTGGATGCGGCTGATTTCTACATCAGTCAGGTCTTTGACGCGGACCGTACGGTCTACCTTAGCGGCAGCCAAAATAGTTTCGCTCGTCTTCGGACCAATACCGTATACATAGGTCAAAGCAACCCACACTTGCTTATCGCTGGGAATAGTAACTCCCGAAATTCGTGCCATACGTTATTCCTTCCTAACCCTGCCGCTGCTTATGCTTAGGCTTAAGTTTGTTAATGACGTACAGCTTAGCCTTGGACTTCTTGCCCCGGCCTTTGCGCCAGACGAGTTGATCGTCCGGGCTGATCTTCTTGACACTTGCACGCACTTTCATGCGGATCATGCTCCTTCCAGGTGCATAACACACTGCTTAATTGATATTGTGTAAAGGTCGAACCTTCACAGAGCAATACAACTTTGTTATATGACTTTGTGAACGTTCAGGACTTCCGGTAGGTGATACGGCCCTTGGTAAGGTCGTACGGTGTTAATTCTACCGTCACACTGTCGCCCGGGACAATACGGATGTAATGCTTCCGCATCTTGCCTGCGACGTGGGCTATAATTTGATGGCCGTTTTCTAGCTCTACCCGAAATTGAGTCCCCGGAAGGGTCTCAATAATGGTTCCTGTCAACTCGATGACCTGCTTATTACTCGCCATAAATATAACTTTATCGATTATACCAATGTTTAGTGTCAATTACAACACCTTATCGGGGAGCAACGGGCAGGACCAGTTCGCCGATGCAACCATGGCGCGAACCGTAAAGCCGGTAGCTCCAGCCCAGCGGCACTGCCTCCCGCGGGTAACCCAGTACAGCGAGCCCTTCCTGGCCGGCAGCACCGAACGGCACGAATGACTGCGCTTCATCGGGCAGCCCGGCCCGCCGGGCGTCTGCGACGTCCACGTCAGCCA
>JARIHB010000016.1 GCA_029288515.1 Candidatus Saccharimonadota bacterium
CCTTATCGTCGGCAGCGTCAGATGTGTATAAGAGACAGCTACAAGCGTTATCTGTACCGATAAAACCGGCACGCTAACCAAAAATCAGATGACTGTCGAACAGATAATGGCCAGCCACAACGTGTACACCGTTACCGGCAAGGGCTACGACCCGCAGGGCGGCATACTCAGCAGTAAGCACAAACCGATCGACGCCGACACCCGCAAAGATCTCGACCTCTTTTTGGCAGCCGGGGCTATGGCATGTAATGCGCGTGTCCACCCGCCAGATAACGAGCATGCCGTATGGTACTGTCTGGGCGATCCAACCGAAGGGGCTATCGTTACGCTCGCCAAGAAGGCAGGTCTTGATCCGGTTGAGCTCGACACCGCCTACCCGGAGCTCCACGAATTCGGCTTTGATTCCGCGCGCAAACGCATGAGTTCAGTCAGACGATATGGGCCGCGCAAACAACTGTATCTTTTTGTGAAAGGTGCACCGGAAAGCGTTCTAGCCGTCTGCGACAAAATAGCCGACCACGGCACGGTGCGCAAACTCTATCCCGCCGATCGTGCCCATCTGCTGACGTATAACGAAACGCAAGCCAAACTGGCCATGCGCAACCTGGCAGTAGCTTACCGCGTACTGCCGGCTCGCACCAAGCCCAACAAGCTGAAAATTGACGATGCTGAAGAGCACCTGGTGTGGTTAGGCATGGTGAGTATGATAGATCCGCTGCGCGAAGAAGTACCGGATGCCATGGATGCTGCCCGGCGGGCACATATTAAAGTATCAATTGTCACCGGGGACTATGCTCCGACCGCCAAAGCTATTGCCATGCGTGCCCGACTGACAGTCAACCCTAAAGATATTGTTGTGGTATCCGGTGAGGAGCTGCAGCACCTCAGCGACAGCCGCGTTTTGGATCTTGCTACTCGCGGTGGTGTTATATTCTCGCGCGTAGCGCCCGAAGATAAAATGCGCATTGTGTCGCTTGTGCAACAAAGCGGCCGCGTGGTGGCCGTAACCGGCGACGGCATTAACGATGCGCCAGCGCTCAAGAAAGCGGACATCGGGGTAGCTATGGGCGTTACCGGCACTGACGTTGCCAAACAGTCAGCCGAGATTGTGTTGCTGGACGACAGTTTCCATACGCTAGTGGGCACCGTACAGCAGGGACGCACCATTTTCCAAAATATCAAAAAAGGGACACTCAGCTGCTTTACGTCAAATGCTGCTGAACTGGTAGTAAACCTGGTGAGTCTGTTTGCGGCAACCGTATTTCATGTACCGCTCGCTTTGTCGGTTATGGAGATTCTGGCCATCGACCTCATTGCTGAATTATTCCCCATTGCCGCCCTCGGCGCCGATAAAGCCGACCGTGATGTAATGGATGAGCCGCCACGCAATCCCCGTGATCACATACTCAACCCACACGCTATCGCCGACTTGTTGTGGTGTGGTCTGCTGATCGGCGGCCTTGC
>JARIHB010000021.1 GCA_029288515.1 Candidatus Saccharimonadota bacterium
CCAAAAAGGCGGCGGTAAGTTCATCCTCTTCCATTAACAGGTCGTCGTCGCCACTTGTGCGTCGCGCCATAGTTGTTACCCTCCACGTATTTAATTGTACGGTGTTGTTGTGTTTGTATTAATGGTAGTATAGCTTAGGTCATAAATGCCTGGCAACCGCAAACAGATTTATTTACAACACAAGAAATACAACATGAATATATTGGAACATATAATCGATTTTTTGGCCCCACATGCCTGCATCGGGTGTGGGGGTGAAGGATCACTCATGTGCCTCCCCTGTATGTCTGCCCTGCCCCACTACACATCGCGTTGTTACCGCTGCACCACTACGGTTGATGCATATCGTACCTGTGAGGCGTGCCGGAAGGTGTCGCCATTGACGCACGTATGGGCGCCAACGCGTTACACGCATGATGCAAAAACGTTGGTACAATTTCTAAAGTTCGAACGTGCATCAGCCGCTGCTATTACTATCGGCGACGCCATAGCGCAGATGGTGCCGCCGGACAGTATTCAGGTGGTCACTCATGCACCTACCGCGTCGCTTCGTGTACGCCAGCGTGGGTATGATCAGGCGCAGCTTATTGCCCGTCAGGTGGCACGCCGGCTCGCTGTACCGTATGCTCCCCTTTTAGTCCGTCAGGGCAGCCAGCGCCAGCTGGGCCAGTCACGTCAGGTTCGCGAGCGGCAGATGGCAACGGCCTTTCGGACACGCCGCGCATATGCCATACGGCAGGCTGATGTGCTGCTCGTTGATGATGTGATTACAACGGGTTCGACGCTCGAAGCTGCGGCTGCGGTACTGTGCCAGGCCGGCGCCCGCAGTGTGGCAGCGGCAGTATTTGCGGTTGCATGATTGTCCTCATCTGTTAATCCTGCTATAATCACGCTGTTGTCTACGGAAGGGTGTCCGAGCGGTTGAAGGAAACGGTCTTGAAAACCGTCGTGCCGGCAACGGTACCGTGGGTTCGAATCCCACCCCTTCCGCCAGCGAACCTTTTAGGTTACAATAGCCAACATTACGGAGAGATACCCAAGTGGCTGAAGGGGACGGTTTGCTAAATCGTTAGAGGGGCGCGAGTCCCTGCGAGGGTTCGAATCCCTCTCTCTCCGCCACATAAAAAGCACCTATTCGTTCGGGTGCTTTTTATTTGTATGCCGATTCCTTGGCTTCCGTACACGGCAATGATACAATACCGCTTATGAGCGAGGATAGCGCACCGAAACATACTGCCCCCCAGCCTCATGAGCAGGGTCAATACAATCCTCAAGACTCCTCCGCCCCCACTGCATACAGCACCAGTGATCAGTCTGCAATGCCGCAAGAGCCCGACCGCGAAGTTACATGGACGGCTTTGGAATTTATCGCCCACCACAAAGATATACGTTGGTACGCCATAGTCATCGGCATAACACTGGTGTTGGCAGCCATTGTCCGGCTCTTAACGCGTGATAACATCTCCACGGTTATGGTCCTTATCGTCGGCATTTTCTTCTGCGTGGCTGCAGCACGCAAGCCACGTATGCTTACATATACATTAAACGAAGATGGTTTGCTGATCGGTGGACGCTTTATGCCTTACACTGACTTCCGGTCGTTTACTGTGTTTACCGATGGCCGATACTCTAACATCGAATTAATACCTATGAAGCGCTTTATGCCGCTCACCAGTATATATTGCTCACCTGAATCAGAAGATGACGTCGTCGACATGCTTGCCGATTTTATTCCTTACGAAGATCGTACGCATAGCTTTATCGATTGGCTTGCGCACCTCATCCGTTTCTAGCGCGCCCTCTATCCTTGCGGTTCGCTTACGGGCGCCGGATAAGCGGCGCTTGCCGTATCATATCATTTGTCTCGGCCAGGTCCACCAGACTGGCTGCTACCGCAGCTCGCGGAATGGTGCCAAACGGTGTTACCGTCTGACTAAAACGATACGCCTTACCGCCAAATGGCAGCATCACCGGAGAGCGTACGCTGGTCCAGTCCAGTGTGCTAGCGGTTAATAATTTTAAGTGATCCTCTGCGTCTTTGGCTGCGTTAGGAGCGAGGTGCACTAAAAATGCATGCACGCGTCGGGCGACAGTGTTAATTTCTTCGTCCGGCAAGAGCGCCATATTGCCGGTTAGGGTGACAATGCGCCGTGCCCCCATTGCTTTCATGGCCGGGACAATGTAGTGCATTGCGGCAGTCAGTACGTCCTGTTCGGGTGCGCTCCAGCTGCTCAAACAGCTGATAATCGCGTCACATCCCTGCATTGCCCGAGCAACGCTTTTGGGGTCGTGCACGTCGCCGCGTACGATAGTAAGGCGCGGATGCCGTGCCGGCGCCCGCCGGTGCACAAAAGCGACCACCTGGTGGCCACGGGACAATGCCTCGGGCACCACCAATCGTCCCACGTTGCCCGTCGCACCAAATACGACAATCTTCATACCTATAGCGTAGCAGATATATGTGTTGTCGGCACGCTACCTCAGTCGGAACCAGGTAAAGCTTGAGCGGCTGCCGATTGACGGGCTGGCCATGGGCGCTCGGCTGCCCAGGGATGATGACGCATACGAGCCAACGAAGTCAGTCGGCTTACCTTTGGTGTCGATGCCTGGCTGGTCGGGGCCTACATAGAGGAGTGTATGACCGACTGTGCCCGGCCCGTGGCTACGGATTGCTATATCACCAGGCTGTAGGTGTGCTACTTCTTTGGCTGATAGGCGATGGTATAAGACTTTTTCACCCTTTTGGACGTTTACATCGTCATGGCGCTGCAGGTAGCGTAACTGGCTGTAGGTATTGCCGTTGTTTTGGTTGTAGTTCGGGTCGGCTCCGCTCTCGCGCATGACCGCAGTTACAAAGGCTCCGCAGTCCACGCCGCCAGAGCCGCCCGTATAGCTTCCGGGCTTGTCCAGGGCCTTAACGTACGCTCCGCGTAACGCCTTCGCGCCCTTGGTGCCGCGTGGCCGGTATTTGGGCAAGGCAAATTGAGCGATTTTTTCCCGCATGTGCTTTATTTTTTCAGCGCGTGTAGGAGGTTTAGGGGGCGTTTTTACGGTATCGCCCGTCGTTTGGGGCGACGGAGTGGTAAGGTGCTTATCGGGTTCTGACACACCTGGCAGAACTGCCTCGGCGGCTACTTCGGGCTTTTTGTTCAACCCGTTCAGGGCGTTTGTGCCGACTGATAATACGCCTACAACTGCCACCGAGGCTGCAGCGTAGAGTACACGTTCACGCCACGGTGACCTTTCTGGCTTACGAGAATGTCGAGCAACGTACGAGTCTGCCCTACCCTCCTTGATGACATGCATGGGAACCGTAGGCGCATCAGTGTGTCCGAGCGTAATCGATATTGGACCGTCAGGCGTCCACACCAAGCCCTGCTGTTCGCCGGTAAGTGTGTCCTCCAGTGAGCTGGGCCGCCGGGGCCCGTCTATAGTGCTCGGTTGTTGTAAATCAGCTTGTGCTACGGTCTCAGAGGGGGCTGGGGCAAATAGGTTGTCCGTCCTGAGAAGATCATCAGACGTAGTGGGCGCGGGAAATCGTTCCATCGCAAAAGTGTACTAAGCCTCTGAAGGCCTAGTACCCTCACAAGCCAAAGGGAGTGTTATCGATTGGCTGCCAAAATATATACCCATAACAGGGGTATGTCAATGCTTATGTAACATAAAATTAGATTTTGCAAGGCTAGTAATGCATACAAATTTTATTTTTTAACAGAGGTAAAAATGTGATATATCTCACATTTATTAGTTGTCTATAATACATCAATAATGTGACGAATATCACATACGAAAAAGTAACTAAAATGGTAAAGAGACCCTACATCTCACATATGGTAAGATACTGCCATGAGTAAGCGTACCTTTCCGACGAATTTTTTATGGGGCACAAGCACAGCAAGCCATCAGGTCGAGGGCGGCACGCACAACCAATGGAGCGAATGGGAAAAAGCCCAGGCCCGTTCACTCGCCCGAACAGCGCAACGCCGACTGGGCTGGCTGCCCGGCTGGAAACGTATCGCCGCCCAGGCGCAGAACCCTGATAATTACATCTCAGGCACCGGTGTTAGGCACTACAGCCAGTACGCAGAAGATTTCGCCATCCTTACCAAACTTCATATGAACGCCTTTCGGTGCGGCATTGAATGGTCGCGCCTTGAGCCTCAGCCCGGCGAGTGGGATGAAGCGGCTATCGCTCACTACCGCGATTATTTCCAACTCCTTACACAAAAAGGCATTACACCGGTAGTAACGCTTTGGCACTGGACAATACCAGTATGGTTCGCCGACCGCGGCGGCTTTGCTAAACGACGTAACCTGATCTATTTCGAGCGCTATGTGCAAAAGGTTGCCGAGCTTTTTGGCGGGCAGTTGTCGTATGTCGTAACGCTTAATGAACCCAATGTGTACACTGGCTTTAGCTACGCGACCGGCGAATGGCCGCCGCAACAAAAGAATCCCCTGCTCGCCCTGTATGTGTATACTAACCTCGCCGAGGCTCATCGCCGTGCCTACCGCATTCTCAAGCAGGCTAACCCGCAGCTGCATGTTGGTATTGCAGCTCAGCTTTCAGACACCCAGGCCGTAGCACCTCACAACCCGCTTAACCGGCTTGGGGTAGCCGCCAAGCTATATGCTTGGAACTGGTGGTTCCTGAACCGCATCAAGCGTCAGCAGGATTTCATCGGTGTTAATTACTACTTTACCGAGTATCAGGACTGGCTCGGCCGCCTGAAAAACCCGGTAACCCCCGTCAGCGACTTAGGATGGTATATGGAGCCGTCCAGCCTCGAGCGTCTCCTCATCCATACGTGGGAGCGCTATCACATTCCTCTGGTCGTTACCGAGAACGGGCTGGCGGATAGCGCGGATGCGCACCGCACATGGTGGATCGATCAAACCATGGCCGCCCTGGAAAGTGCACTGCAGCACGGCGTAGATCTTCGTGGATATTTGCACTGGAGTCTGCTGGATAATTTCGAATGGGCCTACGGCTGGTGGCCGCAATTCGGCCTCGTGCACGTCGACCGCACCACCATGAAACGCACCATTCGTCCCAGCGCTCGGGCGTACGCGGCATATGTAAAACGCTATCGTGCCCCTAACGCCGACCGCGGCACTACACCTTAAATGTAAGGTTTTTGGCTAGAGTCTTGTATGCTATGTGCGCTTAGAGTAAGGTTTGGAAAACACCAGTTTTAATGCTTCATAATGAGGCCGGACCCGGTGTTTTACGTCGTCAAAGAATAGTTTCTTATCGATAATTTCATGCACAATAAGCCTCATCTCGTGCTCAGTAAAGCCACTCCTTCGTAACAGATTATCGGCCAGGGCAAGACTTTTTGCCTCATGCTCCGGATTTTTACGGGCCATTACTGCGTCGGCAATATCGTGCAGCAGAGCCCCGGCGCCGGCGTATATAATGCTTCGACTCCCTGCCGTAGCGTGGCCAGCCTTTGTATGACCTTACCAAACAAATTGGAAAGAAGATGTACAAGGTAAAACCGAAATCATGGTACAGTACTTGAGATATATTCGGAGCATAGGGGATAAAATGACCATTGATACGCCTAGCGAAAACCATCCTTATACCTCGGGAGTCGGAGTAGACTACACCTGGTCTAGCCGCTTTACATTTGACCGCCCCCACTCTCTACAAGAAGTCGTTGTTTACAAGCTCGGTGGATTAGTGACGCGTTTTGCCGATCCGGAATGGCCCATATCCGGCGCTGTGCTTGGTGAGGGTGACTCTAAAGACAGAACTACATTGGTGCTCGGGCTTGACCCCAGTAGGAGCTTTGGCACACCTTCTGTAGGACGATGTGAAGCGATTGCCACGCGCATATCTGCAGACCTAGGCTGGCAGCGTAAAGCCGAAGCCCTGCCTGAGATGCGGGTTATCATGGGCCGCCGTATAGGCTATGAAGGTAAAGATTATACAATGGAAGAGGTACGCAGTTTGATGGCAGCGTATGGCTGTGGTGACCTTGCACTTACCGAAGCCGATCTCTTCTCGTTGCGCTACGTTGACGGTCTGCGGGAGTATCATGAGCCAGGTGTCATTGTTGAAGGTCCCGTCAGTACCCTTAATTCTGTATTGCAGGTTGCCGCTGATATGGGGCAAGAGCGATTGGTATCTGAAATAGCCGGTAGTGCAACGCAAGTTTATTTCCAAGATCGAAGGTAAATAATGGATATACGCCCCCTGGACTACGAACAAACTGTTGATATTTTAACCGGCCCCCGCGAGATCCCATTCGACGTTACGGCAACGGTTGAAACGATGCTTACTGAGGGTACTCCCATCGTTGATATCGGCCGATTCAGCGAGTTTGTAGCCGGGCTGACCGTAGAGGTTCCGCAGAATACCGTGGACGTAGTAGAGGCAAATTATCAGAGCATGCTGACGCTTGCCTCCTGTTCGCTCGCAATGGCCTGGCAGCAAGCCGGTGATATAGGCATACCTCGTCCGCGTCGTCTACACGAGCATAATCAGTCAGTACTGAATACTTTTGACAGTGTATTCGCTGCAGATTTCACTGACCCACGCGATACTTTGTTAAAACCAATGTCCTCGTTACAAGATGGCGGCAAGGCTCACTGTGTTGCATTGGCTGACCCTGCCGACCACAGGAGAAACCGTAACCAGGCCGTGCACAACAGTCGCATGGCAAACAACGTACTCGATCCCCTGCCTTCTGACGTATTATCCGCGGACGAAAAAACAGTGATCAAGCTACTCATACAACAGACCTCAATCGGCGCCGCGCTCCGTCAGCACGGCGAAAAAGGTGTACCACTCGACGATGCGGTTGCCGAAGCCGAGGTCGAACTGAATAGGTTGCGCGATCAGTGCCCACCGGATTACAGGGATAGGTTCGACGAATACTTGCTTGTGAGTTACCTGGCTGATGCCGGCGCACATACCCAGAGGGCGCGCTATAAAGATGCTGCAAGCGGCGAGGTGCTACCTGACGTCACGCCTGAAGACCGCTTTAACCCCGATGGCAGTGAAACCAATATGACGCTGGACCGCATTTTTTCTGAGGCCCCGGAAGACATAACCACCCTCAAATTATTCCAACCCAAACATCTTGCCGTAATGCAGCGGCTATTTCCGAACCATTATTCGTAAGGAGGTGTATATGATTGAACATGCTATCGGCGCAGTGCTGAGTGACGTAGACGGTACGCAGATTATGCATGACCAGCGTTTGCCATCGCCAGAAGTCCAGGCAGCGGCGCATAGCCTACGAGCACATGGGATTCCCCTATTGGAAGTTACAAGCCGGTCACATGCTTTGATGCGTAATTTGGTTACGCCTCTCGATTTGCGCGATAATCTTTGTACCCTCGACGGCGGCGCAACGGTAGCGCATGCCGATAGTGGTGAGGTGGTGTGGTCACAATGGCTGGACGCGGAAGCTGCTCGTGCGGTTGTGCTGGGTATTGGTCAATTGTGTACCAATATTCATTTTGATGTGGATTCGCGTGGTCGGGAGCCTCAGGAGGTGCTTGCCGATATCGAGAGCGGTCGCGTTGCAATTGGAGGTACGCCGTCGATATTCGCAATTTTTGGTACCGAAACAAGTTCGGAGATGGTCACGACGTTAGGCGGCTTTTCGGGTATAAAGCATACGCCCATCATGGGGTATAAAGATAGTACTGATCTTCGCTGTATTCAGGTAGTTGACGCTGGCGTTGATAAGCAGTATGGTGTGGAGCAAATGCTCCGCTGCGCCGATCTAACCGACGAACGTGTGCTAGCCATCGGTGACGGCACAAACGATTTTTCGCTGTTCGCCGCTGCAGGCCCGGAAGGTGTTAGAGTGGCTATGGGCAACGCTCCTGACGAGCTAAAAGATATTGCCGACTGGGTCGCGCCGTCCGTTGCGGAACATGGTTTCGCTGCAGCTATGGAGCGCTACGGATTGGTGTGAGCGAGTTCCGACCTCGCTACAACCTCTATACCTACCTCCTGGTGAGAGAGCGACCCTCGCAGCATAAAGCCAAACATTGAAAGCTCTGTTACGGGGCCTGTCATTTGCTGAATTGAACAGGTGTATGAGGTGTCTACTGTCACCATACCGCCTCCATGTAGAATATCGACCGTCGTTTTGTATGGAACATCCGAATTAGGCTGATGGTAGGCTAAAAGATCGAGATGGTAGGCGTGATGCGGCTCACGTAAAGGATCGACGTCACGCAGTGTGTCCGACCGGTTACAGGGACTCTTTATTCGGTACAGCGTAGATAGCTCGCTCATGGTGAACGGGTCAAATGGCCGGGTATCCCAGCCGAAACGCAGTGGCCACAAGAATACGGCACACGCTACGCCTGCCACGCCCGTAATCCACGGCAGAACAGTAATATCGCGTAAGAGTGCAAAATAGCGTCTGGCAATTAATAAAGCAATCGGTAGAAGTAACAGTGTTATGCACTCCACGATGGCTATAGTCTCCCATAACGTGTTTAGGCGAGCAGCCTGGGCAACGGCATTGTCATACACGCCAAAGACAGCAGGATGGTTGCTATTATCTACTCTGAAATTGCCCGTTATAGCCGCAGCGAGTAATGTGGCGACCACAATCGTTACCCCTGCTGCTAGTGCGTATAACGGTTGTATTGCTTTGCCCATAATGCCCCCTAAAGATTATTGCTTAAAGATCGTTTTCTGTTCTTATGTGAATAAGATACGCAAACATGTTGTGCTGGCCGTCCTCTTTTTGAAGCCAGTCGTTTGATTTAACAGAATACGTCCATCCCCGGCTTGTGTAGGGGGTTGGCTTTGTATTGCCCCACTCTGCAACTGTCGGGTATTCAGGATTGCCATCGGCATGGCCGACACTACGGATAGATGTTCTACGCTTCCTAGGGATTCTATGCCTGTGTCCATACCATCACCATGCCACCTGCTTCAAGCATTTTACTTACGAAAATGGTACAAGCATCAATACCGGTCGGTTTGGGTGTCTCCATAGCATGCTCTTTTGCCCAGTTCGCTGCGGCACGTCGGTTAAAGCTGGTGAATGGTTTAACCTCGCCAGCAGATTGGAGGTTATTCGGATCGGCCGCTTGTTCTTTTGGCTCCTCTTGTTTGGTGTTGCAGTCCGGTATTCCTTGCGATTCTAGGTCGCCGTATGACTGCCATTTAGTGGATGTAAAAGCATCGGTAACGTCGCCGGGTATGTCGCCATCTGGTGAGTGGTACGCGCCCGAAGCCATACCGGATTGCCGCCTACTGGGTCGCTCTTGTTATAGCACTCGGCTGTAAAGTCCGCCCCTTCGGGCATGACAAGTTTGAGGCCGGAGTGGAGACCGGGGCCGTCATGTAACCATACGCCGTCACCGTCAGTGCCTTGCACCTGTACTTCAGCACTTGCATAGGCTGGTGCAGCAGTAGCAAGGGTACCGCCTCCAAAGATTGCTCCCACAAGCGCAAAGCGAGTAGCCCACCGCCCTACTCGTCCGCTTCGCCACCTAGAGAATAGGCTTTCTTGCATTTGAGGTGTTACGTGTTCGGCAGGCTTAGAAGGTGCTGTTGGCTCAATCTGCTCCGGTAGTTCCATGGTCGCAATAGCGCCCATATCCTCAATCACAAACTCTTGTATTTCAGGTAATTCCCCTCGCTGAATAGTAGTCCCTCGTTCCGTGAAAATAACGTACCATGAGTTGCCTAGACCAGCAAATAGAAAAACTCCCTCGTCAAGAGAGAGTTTAAGCATAAGCAACTTGGTACAGCATTCTATGCGAGGTTAGAACGACATCAGGGTATCCTAAGTAGCAATCAGCTCGCGTGCGTTGGCTATGATCGCTGCATGATCCTTCTTAGCACCACCCAAACGGATAGGTCCATCTTCAAGCACGACAGCGTACTCTTCGATACCTTCTGAGTTTTGTCGCCATTCTTGCGCAATGACACGCAGCATTTCACCTTCTAGAGTTCTACCGGCTGCGCTTGAAGAGTCTACAAACGCTTTCTTTGCACGTTTGGTTGATTTAGCCAGCTCGGAATGCAAGCCTGTAATGTCCAAACGATTCACAGAAAGGTGTACAGAACGAACGAGTCCGGCTGCGGCTAGCCGCGCAGCAAGGCCAAGCGGGTCATGAAACCGTACGCCTTCTTTTTCAACCTGGCAATGAAATACATCGTAGGTTATTCCAGTAAAACCGCGTGCGTCCATAGTGGCCTTAATATCAGCAATCCCTGAATCTTCCGTTAAGCCCATGCTGCGCCAATCTAATGCAGTAGGCTGAAAGGTGCGTTCAGCAAAAGGCGCGTTCGTATCGTCGTACACCACTTCGCCATTTTCAAAACCAGGATACAATACCGCGCCTAATTTACCCGTAACGTGTTGTATCCTACGCATTTGATCGAGTGATTCCCGCCATTTAGGAACCGCCCTAGCGACAAGACCATCGTCACTTTCATCATTGCGGAATGAAGAGTGCTGAGAACGCACCAGGCGTACAAAGGCTTCGTCTTCATCTGACCAGTCCTTATGAATATCGTAACCCAATTGGCCGAACAGATAGTCTCTGCCAATAAGCGGCACTGGGTTTGCGGATATTTCTTCCAGCATAGTCGCCCTATACGCTAAGCGTCCTGTAAAGCGACTTATATTGACTGGCGTTAATTCCATACCGTCTGCACCTATGGAGTCCATATACCGCTCGTGGGCAGAGATTGACCCGGCTATTAGTAATGATTTTGGTAAGGACAGGTTTGAAATTAAGAATTGTGGGTCGTTCAGCTCAGGCATAACTTCTATTTATAGCATTCCCTCGTGCTTCATACGAATATATGTAGATGATTTATTCAAGTAGGTTAGAACCATCAATATTATAGGGACTACATCTGTTAATATTTGTGAGCGTTACTAAAAATGAGAGTTTTGTTCGCAAATCAAACAAAAGGGTTAGAACGATTGCTTTAACAGATACAAAAAGCCTCTGAAGAGGCTGTAATTTCTAACTGGTACACCCGGCAGGATTCGAACCTACGACCTTCAGTACCGCAAACTGACGCTCTATCCAGCTGAGCTACGGGTGCCTATCTGTTACTGTATGCATGAATCGCGCGAGTAACAGGGGTAATTTTAGCATATTGGTAGTCCGATTACCAGTCTTTGTGTGCTAGAATAAAGCAGATACGGAGAGGTCGCATAGTTGGTCTAGTGCGCCGCACTCGAAATGCGGTATAGGGGCGACTCTATCGAGGGTTCGAATCCCTCCCTCTCCGCCAGTAAAAAATCCCGTCAGCTGACGGGATTTTTCTATTGAATCTTACGGGGCCGTTTGGGAGGCTTCGGTGTTTGCGCCGGAGTAGATGTCACTGGCGGAGTGGTTGGCGGTGTGTCTGAAGCCGTCAACGCAGATGCACTCTCCTCTTTTGCCAGCGAGGATGCTACCTTCGCTGCAGATGGTCGGGTTAGGCGATACGTTACCAACAATACAATACCGAGTACCACCAGAATAATGCCATAGCACAGCCACCACGCCCGAATGTCGTCCACGATTACTTCAGCAATCTCGGCAAGTTTCTGCTGCAACGGCTGTCCCCCAAACGCTGTCTGAGCTAGTTTTTTGGCCACCATATGCATCGCAAAACTACTCAGCCAGGCCAGGCCAGCATTCACAATCCCGGTCCACAGGGCGATCACCCCTACCCTGCGTATGCCAAGGCGCCAGCTCGGGCTCAGTAAAATGAGTCCAGCAAGTGATAGAACCGCCAGTACGGCCTGGGCATACACTGCCAGCTCGATACCCTGATACATACGCGGTCCGCCCTGGAATTGATTAGATAACGCGTTATTGCCACTAGTCTGTTGCCCACCCAATGTGATGTTGTTATTTTGGAACGCATCACTCCCCAGCACCTTGGCTTTTACCTCGTTGGCGGCAGCGGTCACGTCGTATCCGGCCGGCCGACAGTTAATCTGCAGCGGGTCAGTCGTGTTAGGAAGCGTGCCTGGAGCGCAGGCTGGCAATGATTGCAAGTACTGGGTGGTATAGGTGCCGATGTTATCGGCGATCTGCTGCTTGGCGCTTGAAAGGTCAAGCGTAGTACCTGCGCTGTTGGTTTCGCCTTGCATCCAGCTAAAGCTGTTGTCTATCACCTTCTCTGCCTGGTCCTGGAGCAAGGTGGGAGTGATGGCCTTTGTAAGAATATTTTGTACTTGCGGCTGGTCAGCGGATAGGCCGATACTGCTGCTTAAATCAGATGACTTTTGTTTCAGCACGTCTTGTACGACCGTATTGTAGATGCCACTGTCGCGCAGCGTCTTTTTGATGTAATCAGGCTGACCCAGCACATGCCAGGCACTCCAGCTGAAGCCGAGGCTCAACAGCGTTGTCACAAGTAATGCGGCACACAGGCCAGCAAACGGTTTTCGTATATTCATATGCTTATTGTACTAAAGCCCGGCGTACATACAATCTGGCCGTTTCCGGCTAGTTCGGTATGTTTTTTGTGTATGAGATGGTATCATATGGCTATGGATGAAGTGGGGCTTGGTCGCCGTTTACAGTCAGCTCGCGTTGCAGCGGGACTGACGCAGCAATCGCTCTGCCAGAAGGCGCAGTTAAGCTACTCGACGCTCACCAAGATTGAGCGCGGAGCTATTAAAGCCCCCTCGATTTTTACCATCCAAAGCATTGCGTCGGCCCTTGGCCTGAGCCTTGATGAGTTGATGGGCTCTCCTTCAGTACCCCGGGCTATCAAGGGAAGGTCTAAGAGCGGCGTCCGTTTCGTATATTTCGATATCAATGGCTGCCTGGTTCGTTTTTATCACCGGGCCTTTACCCGTCTCAGTGAAGTTACCGGTGCTCCGGCAGACATCGTCGAGACCACGTTTTGGCACTACAACGACCTGGTATGCCGGGGCGAGATGGACATGGACACCTTTAACCACCGCCTGGCGCGCGATTTACACATCAGCGAGCCAATTAACTGGCTTGATTACTATATCGAGGCTGTCGAGCCGATACCCGTTATGCACGAACTGGTGCGGTGGGCGGCTCAGCACTACCGGGTAGGTTTGCTGACGAATATTATGCCCGGCTTTGTCGACGTATTGAAAGACCGTGGGCTGATACCAAACGTGCCGTACGATGTTATTATCGACTCATCAGTCGTTAAAAGTATCAAGCCGGAGTCGAAGATATACACCATCGCCACTGAACGGGCTGCTTGTCCGCCCTCGGAGATAT
>JARIHB010000036.1 GCA_029288515.1 Candidatus Saccharimonadota bacterium
GATGTGTATAAGAGACAGCTTGTACACAGGCGGCGTACCAGGCGTTGGCCAACGGAGGCACGCATACCGGTGGCAAGCAGGAACGGCTCAATACCAGCGACGCGCATTCGCAGCGCGGCAGCAATTGCGCCTTGAGCGTGAATGCCAACGATCACTAGATGACCGGTTGTCGCAGCGTGGATTGCCAAGCTGGCGGTCGCGCTATCCGGCAAGTCGCTGAGCATAATGACGTTTGGGTCCTGTTTGAGCGCGGCCTGCAGGCCGGTATGGTAATCGAGCCCGCTAGCCGAAAGGTATGTTTGACTGGTGCCAGGCAGGCGGTGCTTTTGGTAAGCCTCAACGGTTGCAATGCTAACCATTGGCGAATTAACCTGGTCTAACAGACTAAATAACGTTGAGTCGACACCGTTGTGCCGCGGTCCGGCTACCACCACTAGACCATGTGGCGACGCCAAGACGGTCTGGAGTGTTTTTAATCCGTTGCCCCAAAACCCGGCCGTTTCAAGTTGGCGCGGCTTACCGGCGTGCATCGCAATGTGCAACACGGCTTTTTCGCCGCCGTACACCGGCATGGTAGCTACGGTTATAACTACTGCCTGATCTTCGTTGGTTAGCTCGTAGCTGCCTTCCTGAGGCAGACGGGTATCTTCGGCGTGCAACGCAGCGCGTCGCTTGAGCTCGGCAATAACGGCCGGCAGTGAGGCTCGCGGCAGCTTGTGAATACCACGGAGCGTGCCATCAATGCGGTAGCGTACTAATACGAAACGGTCGTGTGGTTCGATGTGAATGTCGCTGGCGCCACGCTGCAGACCATGAGTAACCAGCAGGTCAATTGTTTCGGCAATCTGCTTGTCGCTGAATTTTTCGGCATTGCCTAAAAGCCGTCCCATTAAACCATCTTTCGTAGCCATTTACGCATAATTATATACGAACCATAAGCATGATGCGATACCGTTTCACGGTATTACGGTGATAAACGTAAGAAATACTACTTCACAGATGACGAACCCCTGTTATAATGAGGCCATCAGTGGGGCAGATACGACATAACGGAGGGAGTATATATGGCTGCAAAGGATAAGGACGCAAAGGCGAAAAGCGAAGCCGCTATGGCGTCTGTCAGCGCAAATGAGGGCCGCTCCAAGGCCCTTGGCATGGCGTTAGAACAGATTGAAAAGCAATTCGGCAAGGGCTCCATCATGAAGCTTGGCGAAGATAATTACGGCCAGAAGGTTGAAACGACATCAACCGGGAGTCTATCGCTTGACCTTGCGCTCGGCGGCGGTTTGCCCAGAGGCCGGATTATTGAAATTTACGGTCCGGAATCAAGCGGTAAGACAACGCTGACCCTGCACGCTATCGCCCAAATTCAGCAGGCGGGCGGCACGGCGGCATTTATCGACGCCGAGCACGCCCTCGACCCGGCGTATGCTAAGCGTATTGGCGTGGACGTCGACAATCTGTTGCTGTCGCAGCCAGACAACGGTGAGCAAGCGCTCGAAATCACTGAAACGCTTGTCCGCTCCAATGCCGTTGATATCATTGTGGTCGACTCAGTGGCCGCACTCGTGCCGCGCGCCGAAATCGAAGGCGACATGGGTGACTCACTGCCAGGCTTGCAGGCTCGCCTCATGAGCCAAGCGCTACGCAAGCTCACGGGCGTTATCAACCGCAGCAAAGCTACAGTCATCTTTATCAACCAGATTCGCATGAAGATCGGCGTCATGTTTGGCAATCCCGAAACCACAACCGGCGGTAATGCTTTGAAGTTCTATGCCAGTGTGCGTATGGACATCCGGCGCATCGGGCAGATTAAGCAAGGTGAAAGTGTGATTGGTAACCGTACGCGTGTAAAGGTGGTGAAAAACAAGATTGCACCGCCATTCCGCGAAGCAGAGTTCGATATTATGTATAACGAGGGCATTAGCCGCAGCGGCGATATTCTTGACCTGGCTGTACAGCATAACATCGTCGAGAAGTCCGGCGCCTGGTTCGCATACAACGATGCCAAGATCGGCCAAGGCCGTGAGGCTGCCAAGACATACCTTCAGGATAATCCGGAAGTGATGCAGGATATTGCTGACAAGGTGCGAGCCGCCGCCATTAAAGACTAGCTAAGTATATACACATGAGTCATCCGCCGGTTGTTATTGTTGATGATCAAGACCGTGAAATTGGCACGGCTCCTTTAGCTGATGTGTGGCGGAAAGGTACCTATCACCGCATCGTCCGTATTATGGTCGAGGACGGTCAGGGCAGGGTGCTACTTCAGAAGCGGTCTGGACGCATGCATCTTTACCCGAACCGCTGGGATAATTCCGCCGCCGGTCACGTAGATGAGGGAGACACATATCGGCAAGCAGCAGCGCGCGAACTGACGGAGGAGCTGGATATTAGTGATGTGCAACTGCATGAGGTACTGCGCTATCGTACAAACAATACGTTCGAAGGCCGTATACTTAATCGTTTCAACGTCCTGTACAGAGCGATCATAGACCCTGCGATACCTATTTACGCTTCGCCTGAAGAAGTTGAGAGTGTGCAGTGGTTTACGGCTGCCGAGATGAAGGATATGATCGCCAAGCATCCGGAATGGGTTACAGATGGCATTGTTGATGCTATAGGCCATCACTATGAGCCGCTGATATGCACGTAATCACCGCTATCAAGCAACAAATAAAGCAGCGTGGCCGCTATTCGGTATATGTGGACGGTGCATATGCTTTTAGCTTGAGCGAAGCGGGGCTTATCGAAAAACGCCTCGCAAGCGGTCAGGAGCTTGATGCGGGGGCGCTGAAGGAACTCAAAAAGGCAGCTGGCCTGGACAAGGCGTATGGTAACGTATTACGTTACGTGGCTATGCGACCGCGCAGTGAATGGGAAGTACGTGATTATTTTCGACGTAAGGGCATCGATGCTGAATACGGTGCGACTATCATCTCCCGACTACGCGAGCTGCGTATGCTGGATGATGCGCAATTCGCACGCTCCTGGGTAGCGAACCGCCGGCTGCTGAGGGCAACTAGCAAGCGGCGGTTGAGGCTTGAACTCGCCCAAAAACATATCTCTGAAAACATTATCGACGAAGTACTCAGTGAAGATGAAGTTGATGAGCGTGATACCTTACGTGAACTGGTCGCTAAAAAGCAGTCCCGTTACCCCGACCGCCAGAAGTTTATGCAGTACCTGGCCCGGCAAGGGTTTAGCTTTAGTGATATTAGCGCGGTATTGGAGGAAATATCGTCAGATACCTAGGCTATTGCCTTGGCGCCGGCCGGTATTTTTTGATGCAAGTCGTGGATAATGACTGCCTTGCTATTAATTTCAATTATCTGTGATCGATCGACACCCAAGTTACCTCCACCGAAGCTTTTAAACAGCGACTGGGCCACGTACACCTTTTGGATATATAGGCTTTCGCCGTCGACGGCGTAATCTGATACCTTGCCGATCTTCTCTTTGCTGCTGGTAATGACCGGTTTGCCAAGTATTTCGTAATTGATGTCGATAACTTCTTTCAGGCGTACAAGGTCGCCAGGGTCGGTAAGGACATCAAGGTCATTAATCACCAGACCTTGGGG